>CAYMIQ010000033.1:0-7383 GCA_964390605.1 uncultured Rickettsiales bacterium | reverse complement strand
CAAAAAACTTAAATCTCTGGATAATAAAAAAGATTGGGGGATCGGGCGGTCATCACGTAGAGTTCGCTAATCAAGCAAACCTCTCAAGAAAGATTGAATCTTTAAAAGGTCATTTCTTTCAGAAATTTATAAAAGGAAGACATTATAGTGCTCACTTCGCTGCTAGTAAAACAGGAAAGATAATGATTGGATTCACGGAACAACCACAAACCACATGGGAAAAATTAAGAAAAAAAGACAACCCATTTTTATTGAAAAGATCACTTTACGTTCATAATTTTAATCGACAATTTGTTCAAAATATTTCAATGCAAATAGACAAGATTATGTCCCATTTTGATCTGGTTGGGTTAAATAGCATTGATTTTATTGTGCCAAAGAATTCTAAAAGAATCCTTATAACGGAAATAAATCCAAGACCTGGAGCGACTATTGACTTGTTGGAGAGAGCAACAGGGAAAAATTTATTTAACTTGCATATCCAATCAATCCGTGGGGAAAATATTACGCGCTCCAAAAAAAACCAGAAAAAAAATAAAAAAACCTGGGTTATGGAAATTATTTACGCAAAAAGAAACTTAAGATTCAACCAACCAATACATTGGCCAATATGGATAAAAGATATTCCAAATCTTAGAGGACATTCAAACGATAGAGTACATATTAAAAGTGGGGGACCCGTCTGCACGATTTTCGCTGATGGAAATAACAGAAAGAGTGCGTTAAAAAAGCTTACAAATAGAGTAAAGTTACTTAATAATAATCTTGCAAAGCATTCAAGAGACTAATGACCGATAACAAAATGATAAAGAGATTTATATGAAAAAAAATAAAGCTTGGCCAAGTATAAATAAAAATACACATGCACTTGTGCAAAATCTGATTGAAAATGCAGCAAGCTTTAGGGTGGGTATTTCAAGTGGTCCTCTTGGGTGCACAATAATAGATTGTGGAATAAATCATGTTGGTGGGCTAAAAACTGGAATACTTGTAACTAAAATTTGTATGGGCGGTTTGGGCAAAATAGATCTGGAGCCAAGCAATACTTTCAAGAAATGGGGCTGGCTAATTAATGTTTACTCATCAAATCCTGTGCTTGCCTGCTTGGGGAGTCAGTATGCAGGATGGAATCTTTCTAGTAAAAAATTTTCTTCTTTAGGGTCAGGTCCAGCGAGATCCTTAGCTTGTCGTGAAAAATTATTCAAAGAATTAGGTTACAAAGATAAATCCAACAAATCATCACTAGTATTAGAAGTGGATCAAGTTCCCCCAAAAGAGATAATCAAGAAGATTGCAGATGATTGTCGGGTAGTTCCAAAAAATTTAGTCATCATTTTGACGCCAACAACAAGTCTTTCGGGTAATCTGCAAATTGTCGGACGTGTTCTAGAAGTCGCAATGCACAAGATTCATGAGCTTGGATTTCCTCTTGAGAAAATTATTGATGGTTTAGGACAAGCGCCCCTTCCCCCTCCTGGCAGTAATTTTATTGAAGGCATGGGTAGAACAAACGATGCAATAATTTATGGTGGAAAGGTCCATATATTTATATCGGGCCCAGAAAGTGATGCAAAAGATCTTGCTAAAAGTCTACCTAGTCAAAATTCAAAAGATTATGGAAAGCCATTCGCAAAAATTTTTAAATCTTACAAGGGGGACTTTTATTCTATTGACGGATCGCTGTTTAGTCCTGCATCTGTAACCGTCACCTCTCTGGAGGCCGGAAAAAGTTTCTCCTCTGGTAAAATAAATGAAAAATTAATTGATGCCTCCTTTAGTTCGAAAGTATAGAAAGAGGGTAGTTATCTTTAGTGACTCTCCCGATTGGCACGGACAAAATCTGAAAAAACAATTATTAAAGAGCAATCTAGACGCCCGCTTTGCATCTTTGTCTAAATGTAGAATCGATATAAACGACAATTCTGTTGCTATTAAAATTCCTGGTTTTGCAAATTGCTTACCTGACGGAGCGATAGTGAGATTAATTAATAAGGGAACTTTGGAACAAATCACTTACTGGCTCGGCGTTCTGCACGCATTAGAAAAATCAGGAGTCACAGTATACAATAGCCCAAAAACAATTGAAAAAACTGTAGATAAATCCATGACTAGCTTTTTATTAAATCAAGCACACCTGCCTACACCACCAACTTGGGTATGTAACTCCAAAAAAGAAGCCAAAGAGTGGGCTGCTAAATTCTTAAGAAAGAAAGAAAGAATTGTTTTAAAGCCAATGTTTGGTGCTGAAGGCAAGGGAATAAGACTAATTGAAAAAATGAAGGAATTGCCGAATCATGAGGAAGTAAGCGGAATATATTATTTACAAAAATTTATCCACAGCAATGCTAAACAAACAATGTTTAAAGACTGGAGAATCTTTGTAGTAGGAAAAAAGATTGTGGGGACCATGAAGAGATCTAGCGAGAGTTGGTTAACTAATGTTAGCCAAGGTTCAGAATGCACCAGAGCAAAATTAAATAGAAAAATAGAATCTTTAGCAGTGAAAGCTGCGGCTGTAGTTGAGGCAGACTACGCTGGAGTAGATGTGATGCAAGACAATAAAGGCAGATATTATATTCTAGAAGTTAATAGTATACCGGCATGGAAAGGTCTGCAATCAACGGTAAATATTAATATTGCTTCCGCTATAGTTAAGGATTTTATAAAAAAGATTCATTCATCCGATGGTAGAAAGCTTAGTAATTCAAAAAAATAATAGAGAAAAACGAGATCTGGTCAGGGCGGCTTTTAAAAGTGCATGTGTCGCAGAACTCAAAGCACTTAAGCCAGGAAACGTGCATATTTTTTCTAATGGTCATGGAATGACTATGGAAGATTTTATGATAAGCGCAAAGGTTGCGGCTGAAGAAATTTCTGCAACCAAATCATCGTTAGGCCAAAGGATATTTAATTCAGTGAGCAAGACGATAAAGCAGGTGGGTTGTAATACGAATCTAGGGATAATCTTATTATGCGCACCAATATCACAAGTCATTATGACAAGGAAAGGCATGGTGAGTACAAAAAATATTCAAAATAGTTTAAACAAATTATTAAAGAATTTATCAATTGAAGATACGAAGCTAGCCTACCAAGCAATACGACTGGCCTCGCCCGGCGGTATAGGAAAAAAAGATAAGCATGATGTCCAGCAAGATCCTGACGTAGAGCTGCTTAAGGCAATGCAATATGCAGAAAAATATGATCGTATCGCTTATCAATACACACACAAATTTAAAGATATTTTTGACTTTGGTGTTCCTATAATCAAAAAGAAATTGGGGGAAAAACTAGGACTCCGATGGGCAGCAACAGCCGTTTATATTGCGTTTCTTGCACGCTTCGCCGATACCCATATAGTAAGAAAATTTTCAAAGAAAATTTCCCTAAATGTTTCACAACAAGCCAAAAAAATAGAAAAATTGATAAAAAAAGGTAAAAAACCGGAAGAAATTACTCAAAAATTGATAGAATTTGATAAAAAATTAAAAAAAAATGGCATTAATCCAGGCACTAGCGCCGATTTAACCGTAGCTAGCCTCTTTGTAACATTGTTGCAAGAATTTAAGGACTAAATAAAAAGGCGTGAATCTAAAAAATATTGCTTGCAGTCTATTTTCATACTAATAGTATTAAGCTACGCTAAATTAATCTTGCTTTAGGGGAAGGATAGAATCTTATGGCAAAAATTACGAAAATGTGTGTTGGCGAATCCCTACAGGGTGACGGCAACGAAGTAGCCCATATCGATTTGATCATTGGCCCACGAGGGAGTGCTGCTGAATCTGCTTTTGCAGAAACCCTTTGTAATCAAAAAGAAGGTGTGAATGGTCTTCTAGCTGTTTGTGCGCCTAATCTTATGGCAAAACCTGCTACAGTAATGTTTAATAAGGTTACAATTAAAGGTGCTAAGCAAGCTGTACAAATGTTTGGTCCGGCACAACAGGCTGTTGCGAACGCCGTAATGGACTGTGTCAAGGACGGAACAATAAGTGTAGCGCAAGCTGAGGATCTGTTCATCTGTGTTGGTGTGTTTATACACTGGCAAGCCGAAGATGATCAAAAAATACATGATTATAATTATGAAGCAACAAAAGAAGCGCTTAAGCGCGCTGTTAAGGGCGAGCCAAAGGCAAAGGCTGTTGTTTCTCAGTACAAAAAGGCTAAACATCCATTTGGTGTTGGTTGAAATGAAAACAACTCGGGTCTTCTTTCGAAGTTGTTAAGGCTACTGACGGGTTAGTGCTAGAAAATAGGTAATAATCCGAGTTTCTATAAAAAATTAAAAAGGGGGGCTCTTGCCTCCCTTTTTTATTGCTAAACAAAATCCTTTATTGCGCAACTTGTAAAACTTCCATCGTGGAGAGATGTGGCTAAGAGCGATCCTGATATGTTTAAATTACGTAAAGCTTGCAAGTCATTAAGATTGCGCACGCCACCTGCTGTATAAATTTTATTTCTATTAGAAACCTTTATTAAATCCTGAATCTTTTCTAAATCTGGTCCTCGGTTACTACCAACCCGTGATAACGTCATGAAAATAACTTTTGTTGGCCAGGTTAACCGATCTTCAAGGATTTCTTTAGGACCAATAAATTGATTTTTAGAATCAAAGTCCAAAGAAAGCACTATGTTCTCAAAGAAGTTTCTCTTTAAGTAAGATAAAAAATCTAAATTCTTTTGAGACTCGCTGCCAACAACAACATGCTGACCAAAATCCTGAATCCAAGATCCGACTTGGTCAATATCACTTGCACCGCTATCTAGCCAAAATTGTTTTTTGCTGAATTTTTGGACTATTTTTTTAATAGTTGGAGCATTATTTCCTTTACTTAAAATGGAATTAATATCAGCAATATAAAAAGTTTTAAACGGGTGGAGCGATAAGAGTCCATCTATAATATCAATTGGATCGCTGGTATCTGACAAACGACTAAGTATTGGGCGATAACTCTTTCTTAAACCCAGGCGAGCATGTACAATCTGATTATCTAAAATGTCTAAAGCAGGTATTAATTCCATTTCTCAATTACATGAAATTATTTGTTTGTGAATATTTTACAGGCGGAGGCCTAATAGGCAAAGAATTGTCTTCAAATTTTATCAAAGAAGGGGAACTAATGGTCCAATCTCTATTGACAAGTCTGGGCAAATTTCAAAAAATTAACCAAGATATAGAATTTCTCTTCTCCCGAGACTATCTATTAAAAGTAAAAAAATTTAAAAACCATTGCCTATATTCTCCCAGAAAAAACATATGGGATTTTTGGGAATCGTGCATTGAAAAAAGCGATGCTTTTTGGCCAATCGCTCCGGAAACTGATGATATACTTGAAAAATTAAGCGCCATAGCCGTTAAAAGAAAAAAAATCTTAATTGGCTCTTCACCAAAAACAATCAGGAAGACCAAAGATAAATACTTAACAAACAAAATTCTACAAAGGAATCAATTACGGGTTATTCCTTCTTATGTTATAAAAAAATTCTCACCAAAACTACTTGAAAAGCTGCAAAAAAAAACCTGGATTCTCAAGCCTAAGGATGGGGCGGGAGCGGATGGAGTATTTATTATAAAAGGAGAAACAAATAAAATTAAAAATGTCTTAAAAAAGAAAATAAGAAATAAGGCGCTTATCCTTCAACCATATATTCCTGGAAAAGTAGTAAGCCTGTCCGCTATTTTTGTTAAAAACTACTGTATACCTTTGACTTGTAACAAAATGATAGTCAAGTCAAACAAAGGACAAGTTAGTTACCACAAAATAGAAGTCGGTGGCGCTGAGTTCTTGCGAAATAAAATGACTCGCATTGCAAACAAGATACATGGAACTTTCAATGGTTTGTCTGGTTATGTTGGAATAGACTTTATAGAAGACAAAAAAAATCTACTAATCCTAGAAATAAATCCTAGACTCACAACGTCATACGTCGGATTAGAAAAATCCATCAATCTTAATCCAGTGCAAATTATTTTGGGTCAACTGTATAAAAACTTTAAAAATACACAGAAAAATAAAGAAATAAAATTAACCGTTAAGAAAGTAGTTATCGATGTCCCACATTAAAACAAGGAAAATTCTTGGCATTGATATTGGCGGTGCAAATATAAAAGCAGCTTTAATAGACGAAGAAAAAAATATTATTAAGATAGCTCATCTTTATACGCCATTATGGAAAAGTTTGGACACTGCTGCGCATGCATTAAAGGAAATTAGAAGCAGCTTCGGAATAACGAAATATCAATTCATTACAATGACTGGGGAATTGTCAGACATTTTCGATAACAGGAAGGAGGGCGTTAGCACATTAGCAGAACTAATCTCTAAAATATTTCCAAAAGCACAGATAGAGATTCTAACTGATAATATGAACTTTGTATCATGCAGAAAATTAAATAATAATCTTTTGTCAGCAGCATCTGCCAACTGGTTAGCAACTGCAACACTTGTAAGCAAAAGAATAAGAAACGGTATCCTTCTAGACTTTGGAAGTACAACAACAGACATAATACCGATAAAAAACTTCAGTGTCGCATCTATAGGAAAAACTGATCATGAGCGTCTTTTGCATGGTGAGCTGCTATATACAGGATTTACCAGGACACCACTAATGGCGCTAAGTCAAAAAATAATCTTTCAAAGTAATAAAATTCCCTTAATGGCTGAATCTTTCGCAAATACCGGGGATATTTATAGAATATTGGGCTCATTACCAAAATATCTTGATATCCAAGAAACAGCAGATGGAAAAAATAAAACGTTTAACGCAAGCTGCCAAAGGTTAGCAAGAATGATAGGGCTAGATAAAGAAAATGCCAATGTAGCTGATTGGAAAAATCTTGCCAAAAGTTTTTATAAAATCCAGGAAAGGATTATATGTAGAGGGTGCCTAAAAGCTATAAAGTCTTTTACCCCGAAAACACAAATCAACATAATCACTGCTGGAAGTGGTGCAGAAATTTTGGAAAAGATGATAAAGAGTCTAGTGTTGGCGCTTGGGAATAAAAGAA
This sequence comes from uncultured Rickettsiales bacterium, assembly GCA_964390605.1. Taxonomy (GTDB): domain Bacteria; phylum Pseudomonadota; class Alphaproteobacteria; order UBA8558; family UBA8558; genus UBA8558. Next base: position 374 of record CAYMIQ010000033.1, on the reverse strand, counting down.
TTGAGCATTTACCGATTCAAAATCTGATTTCATTCAAAAAAGATATTAAGAACTATGAAATAGCTGCTTGTGCATCTGCCATCGCAGTTGCAGATTCTGGTTTGGATCTATGTAAATCGGACACGATCCTATGAAATCTGGATAAAGATTCTTGGCATAGATCACCTTCTCGCCCTTCTCGCCCACAAAGAGCACCGCGAAAACCCAGTACGTCCGAACGCAGATCTAACATAGTAGGCACATGTCGAATTTGTAAGGAACCAGCTAAACCAGATAAAAGTTGATGCTTCTTGGCCCTTTTAAGAAAATTTTCTATGATCCTTATGTTCAAAAAGTCTACTAATGAACCTGATTTCTTCTTCGCTGTATCCAGC
>CAYMIQ010000032.1:0-7414 GCA_964390605.1 uncultured Rickettsiales bacterium | reverse complement strand
GCGCTCCAATTACCGGGACCTTTTCCTTAAGAGATTTTCCTTTATCAATGCCAACCTGATCATAATTTAGATTAACCTTCTCTTCTAAACGGTCAAATATTGCTGGCGCGATGCAAAAGTAACCCTCCTTTGAGTAATCCTCGCATAATTTTTCTATGTGTTGATTGACGCCAAAAATCTCCTGGATAATTACTAAACCTGCCTTCGAGTTTTGCATATCTCCGGAGGTAAAAGCATCTAATCTATGCCCATCGTAAGAAACTAATTTAACCCAAGTCATAAAAGATCCTAAGAATCGTTCTCTAATTCTTCTATTAGAGGTTTAATAAAAAGATATTGTTCTGAATCCTTTGATAGCAAATTCATTAAGTCCTTCCAATACTTTAATGCTTGATCAAAGTTCTTTTTTTGATACTCGTAAAGACCGAGAAACCATAATATTTTTTGATTGTGGGGGTCAAGAGTAAGTTCATGCTTTAAATGGTCGGCAGCAGCAGAAGATATCATAACGTCATCGCCTACATTCGACCAGTCAATGAGTCGCGGGCTACCCAAATAAAGATATCCAGCAACAGAACTAGCAATGATAAAGGAGGAAAGGGAAAGAAAAAAAGTTTTCCTCATGTTGATAGATTTCATAAAATAAAAACATATGAAAAGTAAGATGAGGGCAACAATAAGCCAAAAATATAATTGCGACATATTTATCTATACAAAAGGATTAGCCAATTTTAATAACTTCGTTATCTTGAATTTTTTTCAGAATCAATGTGTCTAATTCAGCATCACCCCAAACGTTTGTTCTTGCAGCTAGACGAATCTCATTATCTTGAGAAATTGGTGTCGGACCAAATCCTATAGCGATACAACCACCTTCAACCCAATAGACAATCTCTCCCAAACTAATAACGTCCTTGGCATCGCTTTCTAATTCTAACTTTTTTTTTAGCGGCGCCTCAAAATATAGCTCGTCGCCCCATTTTTTCAGAGGTGCTTGAATAGGCAATGCGTCCAATATTGCCTTAGCAGTCTCGGTATCCCTCAACTGAACTTCAAATTTATAGTTTGGAAGCTCAAAGTATATTTTTTCCATTATTTTTTTGTGCCCTTTTATATAAAAAATTTGTAACAGTAACCGAAAGGAAGATTAATAGCATAGGCTCTAGAGGAAGCCTATATTTTGGGGATCCAATAGGCCCATTAACTAAGAGTATGTAACTTATCCATATCGAGAATAGAATTGCAACGTGGGCTAAAAAGCCCCGCCTAATCAAAAGAAGGCCAAGACCATACACCTGAAGTAATCTTGTAAGTAACGTAAGTACTAGAAAAAATAATAATGCTTGGCTATAACCACTTCTTTCATTGTTAAAGAGAAAGTTCCATATTTTTTCGTAACGATTCTTTCCCTCAATCTCATAAAGACCTTTATGTTCAAGATTCTTAAATGGTGGAGACAGAGAAATTGCCGGAGATAAAAGATTCATTGATCCGCCTAGTATCCATGATTGAGCAACTGCCAATGGGCCCATTTGTTTCATTTTTTCGATAGCATACATCATTTGAATATTAGACTTTTCAAATGGGTTCTTGCTTGAAACGTAGTTAGGATCCTGAGCGAGCAATGCATGGTTTTCCATCGCTGCCTTGGAATGCGTAATCCCTTCGTTAACCTGTCTAATCATTGGCACAACCCAATTTAGGTAATGATTCCCAGTCTTGTCAATCAACTGGAAGGTCCCATAGTGGCTATAGTTTCTCTCTAATTGGGGCGAAAGTATCAACAAACAAAGAAGAGTGGCAATAACAATCATGAAGTAATTCCTGAAATGTCTTTGATATTTGGCCGTTAAGAATACAAGATATGCTGCTACAAAAATTGCCCACGGCATTAAGACTGCCCGAGTCATAATACCAAGCCCAACAGCTACCGCCAGTAATGCAAGATAAGACCAGGATATTTTTTTTGTACATTTAATTAGTGCATAAAAGCTGATTGTTATGAAGAATAGAAAGATTGAGTCGGTTAAAATAATGGAGGAAACAACAATCTGTGTAGGATTCAACGCTGCAAAAATACCAGCAAAAAAGGATATCCGTTGACTCAGCTCCTTAGCCAAAAGAGCAACAAATACACAAGTTAATGAATCAATAATAATCTGAAGCAACACCAATATGATTTCGCTTTTTCCAAATACAGAAAATACCCAGGCAATAAAGAAAGGATATAGCGGCATATCCTCAGTACTGGGAAATAAAACATTGAAATTAGCATTAGCTAACTGGTGCAAAGAGATGGTCTCCGCCAATTCCAAATATAAATTTGAATCTTCTATCATCAAGGAAGAGGCATCGGTATAAACAAACAATAGATATATGCAGCGAGCACAGAGAGCGGAAAGGAAAACATCTTAGATGATTTTGCTTATTGATTAGTCCTGAATACGACGTAGTAGGGATCCTGAATCAAAAATCTTATGTACCCATATAAAATATCTACTATATTGGCGTCCCCTAGGGGATTTGAACCCCTGTTACCGCCGTGAGAGGGCGGCGTCCTGGACCACTAGACGAAGGGGACCTACTGAGCAACCTACCAATCTTTCCTATATTTTGTAAACACATATTCGGTACTTACTTTTTTCGTCTTTTTTCCAGAAAAAACTGTAAATGTGTAGTTGCAATATCGCTGTTTTCAACTGGAACAACATTGATAAGTCTCCATCCATCTTGATAAAGTTCAGATAAAGCACTTGGACCAGAGTTTGTGCACTGTATAGCTGCTCCCTCATCAAATTCCTGTGCCTCACCTGTATATTTACAGGTCTGGAAATGATAATTTGATTTATAGTTTTTATCGAGGGAATCTATATTATTGAATATTGTGAACCCAATAATTGCTAAACCAGCAACAATTAAAATGGCCATGAATATAACGATAAACTTCAAAAATTGCATAATTTAATCTACACCGAATCCAAATGAACGCAAAAGAAACAGAAAGACAAAAAAGACTATCCGTTACAAAAGTAATGTCAGAAGAACGGATAGATCAATTCCTGGCTAAAAAGATCCCAGAATTTTCACGTTCTCGTTTACAAAAACTTATTAAGGATAAACAAGTTTTAATAAAAAATAAATCAATAACAAGCGCCTCGCATAAAGTGAAACACGGAGATTTTGTAATAGTAAACATACCCAAGGTATCAGAAGGCAAGATCAAGGCTCAGAAAATTAAGTTAGAAATTTTATATGAAGATAAAGATATAGTTGTCATCAACAAACCTGCTGGTTTAGTAGTTCACCCGGGTGCAGGCAATTGGGACAATACCCTAGTGAATGGTTTATTAGCACATTGCGGAAATGATCTTTCGGGAATTGGTGGTGTGCGACGTCCTGGAATAGTGCACAGGCTAGACAAGGAGACCAGTGGCGTTTTGGTTGTCGCAAAAAACGATTACACACACATAAATTTATCGAAACAATTTTCTGATCGAAAAATCATAAGATCATACCAGGCCATTGTATGGGGTTGGTTAACGAAGAATCAGGGAACTTTTCAAGGAAATTTAGGCAGGAATCCTAAGAACAGGAAGAAAATGGCAGTGCTAAGGTCTGGTGGTAAACATGCAATTACTCATTATAAATTAGTAAAAAGAATAGGAGAAACCCTTGCAAGCGGCGCATCCTTAATTGAGTGTAAATTGGAAACAGGACGAACACATCAAATACGAGTGCATCTAAGCCATAACGGTTTCCCAATTATAGGGGATAAAACTTATGGAAAACAAAAAAGAATAAATTTAAATCTCAATAGGCACATGTTGCATGCCAATAAATTAGGATTCATTCATCCAAGAAAAAACAAGCTCTTGACGTACCAAAGTAAGACTCCAGAAATATTCAGCGATCTAGTAAATATCTTGAGTGCTGACTCTTAGGATAAGATCAATACGCTTTTTAGGACTTATATGGATTCTTAATTAAGATGCTATCTTCCCGTTTCTCGCTGGTAGATATCATGGCAACTGGTGTGCCGATCAACTTTTCTATCCTTCTAATGAAACGAACCGCTCTAGGCGGTAAATTTCTAAAAGATTTTAGGCCTCGAGTTTTCTGATTCCACCCCTTCATTGTTTCGTAAATTGGCCGCACCATGCTTTGCTGACGCATACCAGAGGGAAAATAATCAATCTTTTTTCCTCGAAGTTTATAACCGGTACAAATTTTGATTTCCTTGAAACTATCCAAGACGTCCAGTTTGGTTAAAGCGATACCATTAATTCCGGCTATCTTAACTGCCTGTCTAACCAATACAGAGTCAAACCAACCGCATCTTCTTTTTCTTTGGGTCACTGTTCCGTATTCATGGCCTATTTCACCCAGACGATTACCAATTTTGTTAGGCAATTCGCTTGGAAAGGGACCAGAGCCAACTCTTGTAGTGTACGCCTTCGTGATGCCCAAAACATATTTTATTGCTGAGGATCCTGTGCCAATACTTGCTTGGCCAGAAACAGTGTTTGAAGAAGTTACATATGGGTAAGTGCCATGATCAACATCAAGGGCAAAGCCTTGCGCGCCCTCGAAGAGTATATTCTGATTCTTAGCTTGAGCTTTATCTAAAATATCCCACACTCTATCTACATAAGGGAGCAGTTTTTTAGAAATCTTTATAAGATCATTAAGTGTCTCTTGAACTCTTATCGGCCTTAAGCCCATTTTCTTTAAAATCACATTGTGGTGGAATGACATTTGATCAAGTTTATCTCGTAGGACAGATCGGTCATAAAGATCACATAAACGAACGGCACGTCTAGAAACTTTATCTTCATAGGCGGGTCCGATACCTCTCCCGGTGGTACCGATCTTGTTTTTACCGAATGCCTTTTCTCGGGCTTTATCGAGTTGACGGTGAAACGGTAAAATTAAAGCAACATTGTCAGCAACTCGTAAATTCTTTGAACTAACAAGGACACCCTTCTCTTTTAAAAGATCAATCTCTGACAAAAGCGCCCAAGGATCGACAACTACACCGTTCCCTATCAGAGAGGTCTTACCTTTCCTAACAACTCCTGAAGGCAATAAGCTAAGAGCATATTTCACACCGTTCACAACAAGGGTGTGGCCTGCGTTATGACCGCCCTGAAATCGAACAATAATATCTGCTCTTTCAGAAAGCCAATCGACTATTTTTCCCTTTCCTTCATCGCCCCACTGGCTTCCTATAACAACAACATTTGCCATTAAACAATCAACCTATTTTGAATCAAGAAATTGGTACTGCCTTATCATTTTTCAAGATATGAGAACAGTGTAATTTTTTTGCTTCAAGATTTATATCCTCTTCCTTAGTGAGGCCTTGAATGATTTTCCATTCACTATTCAAATATGTTTTTAATTCTTTGTCTAGAGTGCCAAAAGGCACATAAAGAATTTTCGGCAAATCTCTACTAGGAAGAACATCTAAAATAGTATCCATAAAAAATGTCAAACCAGTTGAAGGTTCTGAGTTCTTTTGGTTCTTTGAATTCGGACCAGTCATATAACGACCCCCAAACCCAAGCTCTCTTTTGCTACCTTGAGCCAAAAACGAGAACGAAACCCCAGATTGATATTCAAAACCCTTTTTTTCCACAGGATCAACAACAATTTGAGCACCAGAAATCACCTTTTGCAGTGCGATTACAGGCTCGATTAGCAACATTAATTCCTCTTTCGCGCCAGCGGGTAAATCTATTTTTTGCAAAGATTCTCCAACCTCATCAAAAAGCCCAACTAAATTCACAAGCTGCTCAAAAATCGGATACTTGTCCCCAACTAATGGCTTGATTGCTGATAAATCTTTACGCTCTAATGCGACGTGTAAATCCGGTATTAAATTTTTAGAAAAATTAAATTCTTTAATAATTTTTGGAATCAGTGTCGGAATTGTCATACAAACAGTTAGATCTTTAATGCCTAGTAACTTTAGTGACTCAATGCCCAGCTTAATAATTTCTACATCCGCAGCAATTGATTCGCTCCCAACTAGCTCGATTCCAGTCTGGCATAATTGTCGTTCGGGTCGCAGTTGATTCTCAGTAACCCGGATAACTTCACCGCTGTAACACAACCGCAAAGGTCTTGGTGAATTACACATACTACCATTCGCAATTCTTGCAACCTGGATGGTAATATCCGTCCTAATTCCCAGCATTTTCTGTGCAATTGGATCCATAACCCTGAATGTTTCTTGACTGGTCGATGCGCCAGCACCACTAACTAAACTTTCCTCAAATTCAATCAAAGGAGGTTTTACTCTTTGGTAACCAAAAGAAGAAAAGAGATTCATTAATTTTCTGTTAGAATCCGCCTCCCTTTCAGCATCAGGAGGCAATAAATCTCTAAAGCCAGCAGGCAAAAGTACCTTGCCTTCTTTTTTAAAAGTCATTCGTTTTCCATTCTATAAAATTACAAATTATAATACCACGGCGCAAAGAGCGAGAAGACCAACCATAGTATAACACTCAGCGGAAGTCCAACCTTGACGAAATCATTAAACTTATAATGACCGGGACCCATAACCAGTAAATTAGTTTGATAACCTAAGGGTGTTGCAAACGAACAATTTGCCGCGAACACTAGACCTGTTGCAAAGATCATTGGATTCACGCCTAAGGTTTCAGCCAGGTTGATGGCAATAGGAGTAAAGAGAACAGCGCAAGCGTTATTGCTTATAATGTTAGTCAACAATGTAACTAACAAAAAGAAAACAGATAGAACCACTGCTGGACTGCTATCACCAAATAATTGAATAATACTATCAGCTAAGAAGGCTGCGGCACCAGTCTCGTACATAGCCGTACCGAGTGCGAGAGCAGAAACTATGAGCAAAAGAAGTCTTCTGTCGATTGCTCGCCCAGCCTGCCTGATGTTGATAGCCCCAGCAAAAATAACAGCAGCGGCACCTAATAACGCGGCAACAACTATAGGCAATAGATGACTGGCAGAAAGGGCAATGACAAGAAGAAATATTATATTAGCCCTCATGGCTAATTTTGGCGCAGGTATGTCTGTGTAGGACCACGCCATAGGCATCAAATCTCTGTGATTACGAAGAGACTCAATATTTTCAGCGCTACCCTGAACTAATAATATATCGCCCGCCTCCAGTGCGATTTCCGTCATTCTGCTTCTGATCATCCTTGATCGTCTTTGCAAGCCCAACACAATAGAATTAAACCGATAGCGAAAACCAATTTGTTCTAGGTTCTGGCCCACAAGTCTTGAACCAGGAGTAATCATCACCTCCGAAAGAATCTGCGATAGTTTACCGTCACCAACTTTACTTTTACTATTCTCAAGACTTTAGGTGCTCAATACCCCAAACCCAGTAGCCAAAACATAAGTGAGCGCTTTTTTTGTAGCCGCA
>CAYMIQ010000031.1:0-7522 GCA_964390605.1 uncultured Rickettsiales bacterium | reverse complement strand
TCAGGATCTGTCGCTGTGTTTTGGGTCTTACGGTCACTAGGCCGCAGGAAGCTAAAGATTCTTCCAACAATTGTAGATATTTTACTCGATATTTGTTGAGGGTCTTTTTTGTTAGATGTCGTGGTGTTGGTTTGATTGTCTTCCATGTTGTGATCAGGATTCTTGTCAGGATCGGAAAAGGGTAGGGAGAGTCCATCAGTTGTTGGGGGGTGTGACGAGATCTCTCCCTTATCTGCAGAAACGATCCCAGAATCAGCCGATGCTGTTGGGTCTTGGGAGGTCGGGGAAGTTTGATCGGGGACCATTTCCGCGGATTTTCTAAAATCATCAATATTATGAATATTTGGGCTGTCTCCTTCTTCTTCTTGCTGGTGCTCCATTCCGGTTGCGACAATAGAGACTCTAATTGCACCCTTCATGCCCTGGTCTATGCAACATCCAAAAATAATGTTGGCATTAGCGCCCACTTCTTCTGAAATTCTTTCCACAGCTTCATCTACCTCAAGCAGTCCCATGTCTTGTCCGCCTGTTATATTCACAAGGACCGATTTTGCACCTTGCATCGAAGAGTCCTCTAGTAGCGGATTTGATATCGCAGATTCTGCAGCTTCAACGGCACGTTTTTTTCCTTGTTCAGTCTTGATGTCTCCAACTTTTTCTCCAGTTCCTAATTGGGCCCTTCCCATTCCTGACATCACAGATCTTATATCTGCAAAATCTAGATTTACTAAACTTGGTCTTGTGATCAGGTCTGTGACTCCTCTTACACCCATATGTAGAACGTCATCTGCCATTTTAAATGCTTCGACAAAGCCTGTACTTTCATTGCAAAGTCTGAATAAGTTTTGGTTCGGGATTACTATTAATGTATCGACGTATTGATGTAATTCTTCTATCCCTTGTTCGGCTATTTTCATTCTTATGGGTCCTTCAAAAGTGAAAGGTTTTGTGACAACGCCGACCGTTAACATGCCTCGCTCTTTTGCCATTTTGGCAATAATTGGAGCAGCTCCAGTTCCGGTTCCACCACCCATTCCCGCCGCAACAAAGACCATATGGCATCCTTGGAGTTGCTCAGCAATCTCTTCCTCGGACTCTTGCGCAGCTTGTTTTCCAAGATCGGGCTTTGCACCTGCGCCAAGCCCCTGTGTTGTGCCTTTCCCCAGTTGAAGTTTATGAGGTGCCTGAGATTTTTTTAATGCCTGACTGTCAGTATTCATGGCTATAAAATCCACATCGTGAAGTTGAGATCTAATCATATTATTGATTGCATTGCCTCCGGCTCCACCAACTCCGGCTACCATGATTTTTGCCTTTAGCTCAGTTGTCTTGCTAGGTTCAGGTATTGTGAGATTAATAGACATCCTTTTCTCCTTCCGTATTAGCTTGGGTCTGATGCATTAATATGGGGGCAGCGGTTCTTTCGGCAGCCCTTAATCGTGCAGACCTCGCTCTAGGATTTCCCAAGACTTCCTCATGAGTGGGCCTCACTATCTTTTTAGTAAGAATGTTAAGAGTGGGAGTAGTCTCCACTTCTTTTGGTTTAGGCAAATGTCTAGAAGTACCTTTGGGTTTATTTGCGCATTTGACTAAAAACTTTTTAACCTCTCTGTCTTCAAGCGAATGGAACGAGACAATGATAATTTTTCCTCCGGGCTTCAAGAGAAACTCCGAGGCTTTTAAACCTTTGATTATTTCTTGTATCTCATTGTTGATATAAATTCGAAGTGCCATGAAAGTTTTTGTTGCAGGATCAATGCCATCATGAGAACCCCTGACAACGCTTCGTATTATGTTTGCTAATTCAGAAGTTCGCTTGATCAGACCATTCTTTCTTTTTTGCACAATTGCTTTTGCGATTCTTTTTGAGAATTTTTCTTCACCATATTCATATATTATTTTGGCTAATTCTTTTTCACTCAAATGATTAATTAATTTCTCAGCGGTTAGTTTCTTCGTATCTTTTCTATTCATGCGCATGTCCAGTGGACCGTCTAAGCTGAAGGAGAATCCTCTTTCTGGATCATTCAATTGGATTGAAGAAATGCCAAGATCTAAGACCACTCCATCTACGTTTGTTATTCCTTTTGATTTCAGAAGCTCAACCATTTTTCCAAAGCTGCCTTCCAGGAGAACTAATCTCCCTTTACTTTCTTTCTCTAATCTTTTTCCAAGCTTTAACGCCTCGGGATCGCGGTCTATCGCCAAAACCTGACAATTTGCTAACTCTAGAATTCTTTTAGAATATCCCCCAGAACCAAAAGTTCCATCGACGTAAACCATATCGTCTTTTGGTGACAAGAACTTTGTTACCTCTTCAAGCATAACCGGTTGATGTGATTTATTAGTATTCCTCATTACTCCTTATCCTTATAACCATCAGATCCTGAAGGTATGGGCCTTAACCTCACACTTAGTTTTTTGTTCTCTGCTTCCTTGAGAATTGCTTTTTTATGTTGATCATAATTTTCCGGATTCCACATTTGAAAGGTCGGGCCTTTTCCTACAAATAAAATATTGCTAGTGATTTGTGCGTGACTGGCTAATTTTTTTGGTAATACGATACGACCATCATCGTCAATTCCAAGTTGAACAGCTTCAGCAAAGCTTAAACCGGCCAACTCTATTTCATCTGGGTTTTCAATTTGATCGATGCTTTTTGACAACGCCTCCATTCTATCAATACCGCAAGCATCAATTGCAGAGAACTGATAAGAAGGGAAGGCCACAATTCCAAAGAAACTTTGCCCTGTTAAACCTGCTCGAAATGGCGCAGGTATTGAAACCCTGCCCTTATTGTCAATTTTATTGACAGTTGTGGATAAAAATAGTGTCATAATCGCCAAACCCAGTAAAATCATATCTAAACCCAATAAATGGTTTAATATGGTATTACATGGTATATTATGGTCATACTTGGGATATAGCAACGATAAAATACACTAAATACCCTAATGTTCACCTTATGTTCTTGTTTTTGCTAAAAAAAAACGAAATTCCTAGAAAAAAGCCAGACGATCTGTAAGCCGGGTTCTGTTTCCAAATAAATTTGGAAGATGATCATTCATCTTGAATATTCGTTGCCGAATATTTCACGCGCCTTACCCGAGTATAAGCATGAAAACTTGCTTTGCCAAATGGCTATATACTCCTATTTAGACTTGCTCCCAGTGGGGTTTACCTTTGCCATATGCGTTACCGTATATGCGGTGTGCTCTTACCACACCTTTTCACCCTTACCTACAAAGTAGGCGGTTATTTTCTGTGGCACTATCCCTAGAGTTACCTCCGCCGGGTATTACCCGGCACCGTGTTTCCATGGAGCCCGGACTTTCCTCTTTCACTAGTGAAAGCAATCATCCGATCGTCTGGCAAAGAAAAGGATAATCTATTTCAATATTTCGTCAAGTGTGATGATTTTATTTTTTACGGTTTAGAACCAATAATTTAGCAATGGTTTCGTCATCAAAGATTCCGTTGATCTTCTTTGGTCTAAAGTGTCTTTGGAAAGCAGAAACAACCTTTTTTGTTTGGTGGTCTAATTTTCCGCTAATACTTATCTCATATCCAAAGTGAGCTAGCATCTGTTGCATGCTTTTGATTGTATAATTCTTATTATTCTTCATATGCTTGTTTTCTGGCCAAATTCCAATATTTTTTCTTGCTAGCTTGTGCCAGTCGAACAGCTCACCTGGATCTTTTTTTCTTTGCGGCGCCACATCAGAATGACCAAGGATTCGATTTTTTGGTATTCTATATTTTTTAATAATTTTTTGCAGAAGTGTGGTTAGTGACGAGATTTGTTTTTTTGTAAACTGTTTATAACCATAGCGATGTCCAGGATTTACCAACTCTATTCCGATGGATCGATTATTAATGTCACGTGCTTTTTTCCAGTAAGCCTTGCCAGCATGCCATGCTGTAAATTGCTCATCCACGAGGATGGAAATTTCTCCTTTTTGATCTATTAGGTAATGCGAGCTAACTTTGGCCCTCTTGTCACAAAGTCTTTTAATCGCCGAACTTTTGCTTTGCATTCCGGTGTAGTGCAGAATAACCATATCAATTTTGGTTTCCTTGGATCGAAAATTGAAGTTTGGTGAGAAAATTTTTTTCATAAATTTTAAATCGTACTTCTAGTAATTATCTGATACTATCAGAGCCGATAGTGTAGCATTTGACAAATAAAAATCTTTTTCCAATGGCATTTTCTGTTCAACGAGTCGTAATTAACGTTTTTTTCTTATTCATTTTTAGCCTTCCCTTGGTGTTTTTTCCTCAAGGAGTTGGGTTGGCGGAGGAGCAGGAGTATTATGTCAAGGAAATCGATGTGCCATTTCGCTCTGAGGCTGACCCAGAATCTTCAGTAATATTTCCCTTGTCCCGAAATCAAAAATTAATAGAGAAAGATCAAAAGGATGATTGGGTTCAAGTGTTAGAACCTACAACAGGTTTGGTTGGCTGGGTACGATTAAAAGATTTAAGTTTGCAGCGACTTACTGATACAGGAGAACCGGTTGTTACAGGGGGTTTTAAGGTTTTTGAAGATTACTTTACTGACTTGAATCATGGACTGGAAGAAACTCTAGGAGAAAAACCATTTATAGGACTGAAGAAAATAAAGGATGGAGTAGCGCAAGTTTTAGCAAATGATTTCTGGCTAGATTCGAGTCGACATGAACATAATGCGTTCAACTTGTTCAATACGTGGAAAGGCGCAAATGGAGGCAAGCCTTCAATTCTCAGCTTTGCGGATAAAGACGGAGACGAGAAATTTATTATCATAGATGGTCCTCATCGTCCAAGATATCTCAAGAGGCAGCCAAACTGACCCAATTAATCTGTTTTTAAATTTTTTAGAACATAGATTCTTAAAGCACTCGACAAATTTTTCGTTTTCTTTTTATCAATTCTCGATATAAGAGCGCTTATTGGAATATCCTTTTCTCGAGCAATTTTTTTTACGCTTAACCAAAACTCCTCTTCTAGTGAAATGCTAGTGCGATGCCCGGCGATCGTGACTGAATACTTAGGCATTCTTTTTTTTATTTGGCCCTAGCATATTCTTTGGTTGTACCCACTTATCAAAATTGCCTTCACTTACTATGCCGAGAGAAATAGCAGCTTCTTTTAATGAGATTCCGTCCTTGTAAGCCTTGTTGGCAATTTTTGCCGAGTTTTCATAACCAATGTGTGGATTTAATGCCGTTACAAGCATTAGTGAATTTTTGAGCAAAGACCCAATCTTTTCTTTGTCGGCCTTGATCCCAGCTACGCAGTTCTTTGCAAAACTTGAAGATGCGTCTGCGAGCAGCTGTACCGATTGGAGTATATTGAATATGATAACTGGTTTAAAAGCATTTAATTCAAAATGTCCGCTGGAGCCAGCAATGCTAATGGTTACATGGTTTCCCATCACTTGTGCACAAACCTGGGAGATAGCCTCACATTGTGTGGGATTTACCTTTCCTGGCATTATAGATGATCCAGGTTCATTTTTCGGGATCATGATTTCTCCCAAACCACCCCTTGGCCCCGAAGCAAGAAAGCGGATATCATTCGCAATTTTCATGCATGAGGCGGCGATAACGTTTAAAGATCCAGAAAATTCCACTAGCGTATCATGGGCTGCTATAGCCTCAAACTTGTTGCTAGCGCCGGCAAAGGGAAGGCCAGTAATTGTCGATAATTTTTTGAGAAATATTTTTTCAAAATTCTTCTTTCGATTTAGCCCCGTACCAACTGCAGTGCCCCCTTGGGCTACTTGATATATTTTGGGCAGAACCGAAGCAACTCTCGTGATGCCCGATTCAATTTGTTTAGCATAGCCCGAAAACTCTTGACCCAGCGTAATGGGGGTTGCGTCTTGTGTATGAGTCCTTCCCAGCTTGACAATGCGTGAAAATTCTTTTGATTTTTTTCGCAATGCGTACAGCAGATCTCGCAGAGCTGGAAGCAATTTTTGATTTACTTCCAGTGCAGTTGCAATGTGCATAACTGTAGGAAAGGAATCATTGGATGATTGGCTGCAATTCACATGGTCATTTGGGTGAACTGGAGTTTTGGATCCTAGTTTCCCCCCTAATATCTGATTAGCTCTATTCGAGATTACCTCATTAATATTCATATTAGTTTGTGTGCCAGATCCTGTTTGCCAAACCGATAGAGGGAAATTTTTTTCTAATTTTTTTCCAATAATCTCCTCGGAGGCCCTAATGATCGCGCGTCAAATTTTTTTAGTAATCTCGCCAAGCCGAACATTTGTTATGGCAGCAGCTTTTTTCTGCATGCCAAAGGCAGTAATGATTGCTTGGGGAATTTTTTCGCTTCCGATATTAAAGTTTTTTAAGCTTCTTTGAGTTTGGGCGCCCCAGTACCTATCTTTGGGGACTTTTATTTTTCCAAATGTATCGGATTCTATGCGATATTGAGATTTTTTCTTCAATTTTACAACCAAGTAGATAATAGTACGTTTTTTTAATAGGATAAACAGAAAAACTAAATCACTACTCTCCTAACATGCATCTGGTATTGCAATTTTTACACCTATAATTTGACAAATAAGCGGAGGGCTTCTGTTGCCCGGCGCCCTCCAAACCGCGCTAGCCTAAAATTAGGCAGCTAGTGCGTACTTATTGTTTGCACTTATTGTTTGGCCCAATAACGAAGGAACCATAACGAGTAAAAGCTATACTACTCCTCGCTCGTCGATCCTATTTCACCCCCTAAAAGCTTTTATGATTTTGATAATGGTGGAGGTGCCGGGTACTGCCCCCGGGTCCGTAACGGGTAATAAGCATAACGTTTATTACCATAGTTGGTTTCCCAACATTCCCAATATAAGGGTAAAGGCATCATTTTGAAAGGCTTCTGAGTATTTTACACAAATATTTGCTGGGTTTCTAATTTCATCTCTAGAAAGAAAAGGAAAGAAAAGGTAAAGTTCTTAACACTTTTCACTTTTTGCTAGGTTGGTTATGGTGTCCTCGAAAACGAAGAAACAAGCATCTAAGGTACAGCGGGTTGCTCAAAGGAAGACAAAAAGAGCGACGGCTCCCGCGTTAGAAAAAATTTTATATCAACCCATTAAGGTGCTTGATCATGGGTTTATCAGGGTTATTGACTATATGGGAGATGATTCTGCGATTGTTCAGGCTGCAAGAGTATCTTATGGGTCCGGAACAAAGAAAGTAAGTCAAGACAGGGGATTGATTCACTACCTTATGCGCCATCGTCATTCCACACCTTTTGAGATGTGTGAAATTAAATTTCATGTAAAATTACCTATCTTTGTAGCGCGGCAATGGATTCGCCACCGCACTGCAAATGTCAATGAATACTCGGCCAGGTATTCTGTTTTGGATAAAGAGTTTTACATACCGGAAGCAAAGCAGCTCTCAAGTCAATCTATGGTTAACCAGCAGGGAAGAGATGAAATCCTGGGGGCTAGGGAGGCGCAAAGAGTTTTGGGGTTGCTGCGAAAGGATGCCAGTGATTGCTACACGCATTACGAAGAAATGTT
>CAYMIQ010000030.1:7138-7992 GCA_964390605.1 uncultured Rickettsiales bacterium | reverse complement strand
ATACAGGTCGACTCATACGAAAATAAGCAGCAAAAAAAACTTTTTCAAGACTGGGTGCTGACAGCAAAATTTCATGACTATCCTGCGGGGTGGTTAAGGTTATTTAAAACCGCAAATTATAGAGGTGATTATTACTGGACAATTATTAAATAAAGGGAGGTTATTTTGAAAAAATATGTAGTTTTAGGTGGTGGTGGATCTTTTGGTATTCATACATCGCTTTATTTACTGAAACACGCAAAACCAAAAAAAGTAATTGGGATTGGGAGGAATTTACTTAGGCCAGAACCCTTTTCCCTTAACATCGAAAAACAACCAAGATACGAATATCATGCAAGACACTTAACATACGAATTAGATTTGCTCTTGGAGCTACTTGATCGAGAAAAGCCTGAAATAATCATCAATTATGCTGCTCAAGGAGAAGGAGCTGTGTCTTGGGAAAATTCTTGGCGCTTCTTTGAAACAAATGCAGTCGGCCTAACACATCTGGTTGAGGAATTGGGAAAAAGAAAATACATCGAACGATTTATTCAGATAGGAACATCTGAACTTTACGGATCAGTAAAACATGCTGCAAAAGAAAGCGATCCAATTCAGCCGACAAGTCCGTATGCCGCATCGAAGGCTGCTTTTGATTTGTACCTAGTTTCTGCACAAAAGTTCCTGAAATTTCCAATGAATATCATAAGGCCATCAAACGCATACTGTCCAGGCCAGCTCTTACATAGAGTGATACCGAAAACAGTAGTCTGCGCACTGAAAGGAGAAAAATTACCTCTTCATGGTGGTGGTAGGGCTGAGAAATCTTTCATTCATGCAAGAGATCTTGCAAGAGCGATATACCTTGTTTC
>CAYMIQ010000030.1:0-7117 GCA_964390605.1 uncultured Rickettsiales bacterium | reverse complement strand
AAATTTATAATGTTGGACCTAAAAAACCAACTTCAATAAAAAAAGTTGTGCAACTTACTGCTCAAGCTCTTGGTGTTCCATTTAATAAAATATGTAAAGTGACAGGGGATCGATTAGGACAAGATTCACGCTATTGGTTGGATTCTAGCGAAATAAAAAAGGATGTCGGATGGGAAGCAGAGATTACTTGGGAAGAAGGTTTGAGAGAAATGGTTGAGTGGGGAGAAAAATACTTCAATCAACTTAAAGATTGGCCAACCTCTTATACAATGCGAGGTTAAATCAAATGCGGAGCTCGCGTGATAATACCTTTAATGCCTTGACGGCCAAAAAAAGATGTCTCGCGTACAGAAAAAGAATACTTAACATCTCTCAAGAAGTTACTGCTTTACATATTGCGCCCGCATTTTCTTGTCTAGAGATGACAGACGTCATCTATCATGAACTATTGCGACGTAATACGAGTGGAAAATTTATAGACACATTTATTATGTCCAAGGGTCATGGTTGCATGTCTCAGTATGTAATACTTGAAGATCTGAAGATATTAACCAAAAAAGATCTGAAATTTTACTGCAAACCAAAGGGAAAATTAGGAGCTCATCCTGATTTTGGAGTACCGGGAATCTCTGCGTCAACCGGTTCTCTTGGGCACGGCATGGGCATTGCTACGGGAATGGCGTATGCCCACAAACTGATGAATAAAAAAAGAAACATCTACACGCTTCTTTCTGACGGAGAGTTTCAAGAAGGGTCAACCTGGGAAGCGATGATGGTTGCTGCGAATCTGAATGTAAACAACCTAATTGCATTTTTAGATCTTAATGATTTCCAGAGCTTAAGCCGGACCAGCCTATCTCATAAAGCCTTCTACCCTGTGGTAGATAAGGTGGTATCTTTTGGCTGGGAAACCGAAGAAGTCGACGGTCATGATGCCAAGAGTATTCTTGCTGCTGTTGCGAAAAGGCGTATCTTACATGGAGAATCAGCCAATTTGGCATTACCGATCTCCAAGTCATAAAGAATATAAGCAGGCCATGAAAGAATTAGGAGCAGAAAAATCATGAGGAATATGTTTGCGGATACTTTTTTCAAGGCTGCAAAAAAGAATAAGAAATTAGCTGTCATTGTTGCTGATATCTCGCCCGCAGGATCAATGGAAAAATTTCACAAAAAGTTCCCTAAACGTTTTATTAATACAGGCGTTGCTGAACAATCAATGATAGGTTTAGCAGCGGGAATGGCGATGCAAGGAATGAGACCATTCGCTTATACAATCGCAACTTTCTCTCTTTATAGACCTTTTGAGATGGTCCGAGATGATCTATGTTATCAAGAGTTACCGGTAACGATTGTTGGCATCGGCGGAGGAATAACATATTCGACTCTTGGAGGGACTCATCATGCAATGGAGGATGTTGCTATTGCCTCCTCTATCCCAAATATGCAAGTTATTGCTCCGTGCGACCCAATGGAAACAAAAGACGCAACCAATTGGTGCATTGACAAGAATCGCGGTCCTGTCTATCTACGCTTAGGAAAAGCTGGCGAACCTATAGTAACAAAAAATAGTCCAGACCCCTTCGTGATGGGAAAGATAAGATATTTAAAAAAAGGACAAGATGTCTGTTTTATTTCCTATGGTCCAACAATAAATATAGCGCTTCAAGTTGCTCAGAAACTACAAACTGAGAAAAAGATAACTAGCTCAATTATCTCTTGTCACACATTAAAACCTCTAGATATCAAGGGAATCACGAAAGCACTTAAAACACATAAGCAAATTATTATCATTGAAGAAATGGTCGAAAATGGAGGTCTAGCTCAAAACGTTAAAAAAATAGCATGGGAGACAAAAGCAGACTGCCTAATTAAATCCTTCTCTTTACAGGATCGCTTTATCCATTTCTTTGGAGAACACAGCCAACTATTAAGCGAACACGGCCTGGATGCAGAAAAGATTTATCGCGCCTGCTTCAAGTAACTTCTTTTAGTGACAGAGTAATCCATTTAATTTTTCATACTGTTCAAAGGCTTCTTCCACATCACCATAAAATAAAAGCCTTCCTTTATTCAAAAGAGCCGCTTTGTTGCACATATCTTTAATCATCTCTGCGGAATGACTAGCGATGACCAAAACTCCAGAACGAGCGACTAAATCATTGACTCGAGATGTGACTTTTTTCTGAAACCTTGCATCCCCAGCTCCCAAACCTTCATCTAGCAGCAAAATCTCCGGCTCAATTGATGTTGCAACGGCAAAAGATAATCTGGCAACCATTCCGGCTGAATAAGTCTTGACAGGAAGATCTATGAACACCCCCAAGTCTGTATAAGTAATGATCTCTTTAACTTTACTGATAATTTCGTCTTTAGACATGCCAAGATACATGCCCATGTGAAATATATTGTTATAACCGGTATCGTCAGGATCCATTCCCAAGGTCGTGGTAAATAAAGCAGAAATTTTTCCCTCAACTTTAACTTCTCCAGACACGGGCTCGTAAACTCCTGACATGGCTCTTAAAAGAGTAGTTTTCCCCGATCCATTTGGACCTATCAGCCCAACTCTGTCTCCCTGCTCAATCGTTAACGAAACATCATTAACAGCAATAACAGAAAGATGTTCAGAATCTCTTACATCAGCCAATGTTCCTCCAGTAATTAATTCCTTTGTATCGTCCTGGGCAGCAGAAGAATCTCTTTTTATTAACTTTTCTTCATGTTGCTCGCCTTTCCATCTTTTTAAAAATTTTGCAACTGGACCTAAAAGAACTTCTCTGCGAAAACTTTTCGATGCCCCTATAATTGGAAATTCAATTTTTAAATTATCGATTTTTATCGAAGGCATATTTTACCCCTACAACCAGTAACAAAGTTTCTTTCTGTAGGCTTTAAAGCAATATACAGCAAGCAAAAGTCCGATTATTGTTATTGATGAAGTAACAACCCAAGACATTAATGCTGGCGCTTTACCCAATAACGGAGATCTGACGATATCAACGAAATGAAAAAAGGGGTTTGCGTCTACTAATGCTAGTCTACTTCGACCCCTTAACATTTCTGGTGTCCAGAAAATTGGAGTGAGAAATATTACTATCTGTAAAATATTCGTTAGCAATGGCTGAATATCCCTGTATCGAGCACAAACCATCCCTACAACTGTACCAACCCAAAAAGAATTAATACCAATAAGAAGCAATCCCGGGATAACAAGAAGGGTATTAAGGTTAATGGGTACTGGATAGACCAGGATGACACCTATATACACAACGGCATGATGAAGGAAGATGATAAAATTTCTATAAATTGTCGAGAAGATAAGGGTGCTATAAGGCATCTTAATTTGCAATAAAGTTCCACTCGCAGAAACAAAAGTCCCCCCACTCTCGGTAATAATACTAGCAATCGGATTCCAAACTAGAAAACCAGAAGTCAAATATGGAAGATAGTCAGCCAATTCCATCTTCCAAAGAGTGGCGAACACGAGACCAAGGGCTATAATAAATATCATCATATTCAACGTTGCCCAGAAAGGTCCTAGCAATGTTCGCTTGTAACGCATGCGTACATCAGTCCAGGCCATTCTAGCCCACATTTCTCGATTCTGAAATCCAGAAACAATATCATTTATAGCAAGAGCTAAATCCTTCAAAAAAATCTCCTTAAATCTACATCATTCTATATTTTTGACCGTCACGAGAGATAATACATCTCGGGTCTTTTTGCAATCTCCTGACAACAATTTCTAGCAAATCCTTAGCCTTAAAAGCAATACAAACGGCACTCCCCAAGCATGCAATTTTAATCTTTTGCTCTTCTGCTAAAAGATCCTGAAATTGCCAATAATTACGTGGTAAATAAAGGTGACGACGCAATTGAACCGTTAATACTTTCTTATGATGATCAGTACACTTATAGGTTCGTGCCACATCAATTGGCTCTAAATATAAATCAGGAGCTATTAACTCTTCGGCGCAATGGATGAGAGTACAACAATCAAAACCAATCCCCATCATAACAATATAACCGCCCTTTCTTGCCAGTAATGAAAACGGGCTTTTTTTTGAACATGGCGTGTTATCAAGATGATGAGTGCTTAATATGCTTTCAACATCTTTCCCCAAACCTGCGACTGAATGTGTCGGATGTATACTCCTCAAGACATTAAATTTCTTTAGAAAAATCTCTGACAATATACCGGTATTGGATGGGGTGTTGAGATAGTGAAATCGAGGATTTTTTGCATGTACATAACGCCAAGACATTGTTGGCAAAAGAAGATTCCCTGGTTTCATATAATCCGTTATAGAAGACAAGACTAATTCTGCGCGATACCCTTCTCTGGATAAGTTCTTAAAGGAACTGTGCAGTAAAATTGTTGCTTTTCGCGGAATTGCTAGCGTCTTAAAAACGCGAGATACTGCAAAGTGACATTTTTTATTAAAGTTATTTTTCAACAACAAACTTTCCAACCACTAAAGCATCAAGTCCACATCCAAAAAAAGTCATAATAGCGTCCCTGGGTGTCTCCACTATGGGCTGCCCTTTCAAATTAAAGCTTGTGTTCAGAATTAAAGGGGTGCCCGTAATGTTTTTATACTTCTTGATAAGATCATAATAGAGTTCATTATCAGAGCTTCTAACTGTCTGCACTCTGGAAGTCCCGTCAACATGAACCACTGAGGCTATTTTCTTCCTTTTGCCAGGTACACATTTTGCTGTAAACGACATGAAAGGCAAATCCCTGCCATTTGTAATGAAGTATTCTTCCGAATCCTCAAAAAGAACACTAGGGGCAAAGGGGCGGAATTCTTCTCTGTATTTGATTCTTGCATTTACTTTTTCCTGCATATTTTTATCGGAAGCAGCAGCTAGAATTGAACGATTACCTAAAGCTCTAGCACCTGCCTCAGATCTTCCTTGATACCACCCAATAATCTTTCCCTTAGATATTAATTTCGCTGCAGCAAGTGCAGGATCTTTGACTTCTTTAAATTTTAGATTATTAGACTCTAATTCTTTTCGAATAATTGCTGATGAATAAGAAGAACCAAGATAACAATTCCAAATAGGTCTTGGTTTTTCCTTTACCATATCAGATCCATAATATGCACAACCAAGGGCTAATCCTCTATCAGAACTTACGGGAGAAACATAAAAATTCTTAAACAGTCCAGTGTCATAAAGTTTCTGATTTGCTGAACAATTTAAAGCAACACCGCCTGCGTAACAAAGATTCTTACAATCTGGCTTCTTTTTAGATAAATACTTGATTGCGCTCACAAGACAATTCTCCAGTGTAGATTGGGTACTAGCGGCTAAATTTTTATAGTAATTATTTAATTCTTTTTGAGGTGTTCTGCCGGGAACTCCTAGTAATTTTTCTAACTTGTCTGCGTAAAGCACCTCAAAAGGGGATCTTATAACGGGATTCTTTCGCATAAATGAGTCATTAAATTTCCATCCATCTTTTGTAACTTTCAAAATTTTGCTCAAATCAATATTTGCCTTCCCGTAAGGGGCAAGACCCATGACTTTATATTCGTCTCCATCAACGAAACCCAAGTAATAAGTCATCAGCGTGTAAAAGAATCCTATAGAATTTCTGTTCGGAATCTTCTCATATATTTTTATACCTTGATCTTTAGAGGCATAACCAAGCATTCCACAGGATCCATCACCTGTTGCGTCCAAAGAAAGAACTAAAGAATCCTGGAAACCAGAACCAAAAAAAGTTGCGGCTAAGTGAGCTAATTGATGATGGATGAGCTTAATCCGAGGGCAAGAGCCAAATTTACGAGATAAGTAATTCCTAATTCGTTTGGAATGATCTTGATAGGTTGATCCTGGGGATATTATTAAATCGACATCTTCCCATCGAATGTTAGCCTGTCGCAAACATGCATAAATTGAGTAATAAGGTAAATGCCCATAACCTGATTTAAAACGTAAATATCTTTCTTCTTCACAGACCGCCTCAACATTCCCATCAATAATTAACGCGGCAGCAGGCTCATGCTGGCCCAATGTCACGCCCCCATGTATACCCAAGATATTCATTTCTTTTTCAACATAAAATAATTCTCAACCTTAGCTATAGCTCCGACTATGTCTCTTACCTCTCGATTACCATAGTTCTCATTAAGATAAATATTGAAAGAATCGCTGACAGTTTTTAGCGCATTTTTAGGAATAAATCGATCTGCTAAAAATTTTTGCACCCACGGCCAATTGCTAACAACGTATTGATAATGAGGATTCAACGGAATTCCTTCATGTAGCAAGGCCTTTGCAAAATCACTTTTCTTGCATTTAATTCTACTGTGATTCACAAAAATCGGAAAAAAGAATGGTGAATCTTCCTTGGTGAAAAGATATGGGCAGCAACAGTTTATAGCAGGAGATTCGATCATTGCCTTTGATAAGGCAAAAACGAAACGTTGTCTTTTTCTGATTGTGCTCTGCAGCCTTGATAGAGATGCGCAACCTATTGCGCAAGATAGCTCATTGAGGTGCAAGTTAAGGGCCGGAAATAAAAATTGATTAGGGTCTCTATCATCAAAATCCTTATACCCATAAGGTTTTCCTCGATCAGCATAGCTGCGAAACAAATTATGCAGGTTTCTTTTTTTTGAATAAACAATACCTCCCGTTGGCCCGGTCATGTGTGCTTTTCTGTACATCGTAGAAAAAGCTGCAATCGTCCCAAATGTTCCTATTTTCTTTCTTCTGTGAATTGCTCCATGTGACTGAGAACAATCTTCAATAACAGATAAATTTCTTTTCTTAGCTTCCTTTACAATTTCAGATATACGAGCCGCTCTACCTGCTGCATGCACGACAAGAACCGCGGCAGTTTTCTTTGTAACCCTAGAAACAAATTCGTTCACCCCCATATTATAACTACCGGGAGAGGTGTCGGCGATTTTAGGGATGTGTTTATTTAAAATAATAGCTGATATTGTGCCAGGATCCGTAATAGGAGAAACAATGATCTCGCTACCTTCTGGTAATTGCAAAGCAGCAATCGCCGTATAAAGTGCAGCAGTTCCCGTAGCTACACAATCTGCGTAGCCGCCGCCCATAAACTTTCTAAACAAAGCGCAGTACTTTT
>CAYMIQ010000029.1:3875-8020 GCA_964390605.1 uncultured Rickettsiales bacterium | reverse complement strand
CTAGAGCCCACACTTCCATTTCCCCAAATCTTTGACCTCCAAACTGAGCTTTACCACCCAATGGTTGTTGCGTAACTAAGCTATAAGGTCCAGTTGACCGTGCATGAATCTTGTCATCCGCTAAATGATGTAGTTTTAACATATATATATACCCAACAGTAACCGAGCGCTCGAACTTTTCTCCAGTCAGTCCATCTATCAATTCCGTTTGCCCAGTTTGCAATAGGTTAGACTTTTCTAACATTTCAACTATGTTTTTCTCATTAGCCCCATCAAAAACTGGTGTTGCAAAGTGAACTCCTCTTTTAACTTTTTCAGAAAATTCATCTATGTTATTTGAATCTAAGGAAGAACAGTTTTCCTGATAAGCCTTCTTTCCATAAAATTCTTTTAGCTGTGTTTTCAATTCCTCAATACCTTTTTTGTCTTTCTTAAAGTTATTGATGAGTTGGTTAATTTGCTCTCCTATGCCAACGGAAGCCCAACCTAAGTGAGTTTCTAATATTTGCCCAACATTCATTCTAGATGGTACGCCCAAAGGATTTAAAACAATATCAACTGGACGCCCACTCTCCGTATAAGGCATATCTTCTACAGGAATAATTCTAGAAATTACACCCTTGTTACCATGCCGTCCAGACATCTTATCACCTGCTTGAAGTTTGCGCTTCACTGCCACAAATACTTTCACCATTTTCATCACACCTGGAGGCAGGTCGTCTCCAGCAGTAATTTTTTCCGATGCAGTATTAAAACGATCATTTAAATCGTCAACGCTTTTCTCAAATTGAGAACGTAGCTCCTCAATAGAAGACATTGCCTTATTGTCTTGAATATCTACCTTGCGCCACTGGCTCTTTGGTATTGTTTCTAGGTTTTCCTCAGTAATTTTACTACCTGCTTTTAAACCCTTAATTCCGCTGGCAACCGTCTGGCTCAAGAGCAGGCTTTTTAAACGACTATTAAAACTTGTTTCTAGAATCTTTTTCTCATCATCCCGATCTTTCATGAGCCTTTTTATTTCAAAAAGTTCATTAGCTTGAGCGCGCTCATCTTTATCAACGCCCCTTCTTGTAAAAATTCTTACCTCCACAACAGTACCAGATACCCCCGGAGGAACCTTAAGGGATGTGTCGCGTACATCAGCTGCTTTTTCACCGAAAATAGCCCTCAATAATTTCTCTTCCGGAGTCACAGGAGATTCTCCTTTAGGCGTGACCTTTCCAACCAAAATATCCTGTGGATGTACCTCTGCTCCTATATGGACAATACCTGCCTCATCGAGTTGCCTCAACGCATCCTCACCCACATTAGGAATATCTCTCGTGATTTCTTCTTCACCAAGCTTAGTGTCTCTCGCAAGAACCTCAAACTCCTCTATGTGTATCGATGTGAAAACATCTTCATGAACGAGGCTTTCAGAAATTAGAATAGAATCCTCAAAGTTATAGCCATTCCATGGCATGAATGCGACAAAGACATTTCTTCCCAATGCTAGTTCGCCAAAGCGAGTTGATGGCCCATCTGCAATAATCTCTCCCGCTTTTACAGTGTCCCCCGCCTTAACCAAAGGCCTTTGATTAATACTCGTGCTCTGGTTTGATCTCTGGAATTTTTGAAGCTTATAAATATCCACGCCTGACTTAGAGTGGGATGTTTTTTCAGTCGCATGCACAACAATGCGTCTCGAATCCACCTGATTAACAATACCATTTCGTGCCGCTGTCACAGTAACTCCGGATTCTCTAGCAACAACACTCTCCATTCCGGTTCCAATAAAAGGAGCCTCGGGCCGTAATAATGGAACTGCTTGTCGCATCATGTTTGATCCCATCAAGGCTCTATTAGCATCATCATTCTCCAAAAATGGAATTAGTGATGCCGCAACGGACACCAGTTGTTTAGGCGAAACATCAATATAATTAACAGATTCCGGTTTGGACATGACAAGACCTCCGCCTTTTCTGCAATTGATCAAATCCCCAACTAATGAATTATTTTCGTTTATCTTAGCATTGGCCTGCGCAATAGTATATTTGTCCTCCTCAACTGCAGATAAATAAACAACCTCATTGGTTACTTTTCCTGAAACTACTTTTCTGTATGGAGTTTCTATGAATCCGTATTTATTGATTCTCGCGTAAGTCGCCAACGAATTAATAAGTCCTATATTTGGTCCCTCGGGAGTTTCGATCGGACATATACGGCCGTAATGACTAGTGTGAACATCACGAACCTCAAATCCAGCTCTTTCTCTAGTTAAACCGCCGGGCCCAAGGGCTGACAACCTTCTCTTATGTGTAATCTCAGCAAGTGGATTGGTTTGGTCCATGAATTGTGAAAGTTGGGACGAGGTAAAAAATTCCATTAAAGCGTTGGCAGCTGGTTTGGCGTTCACTAAGTCGCTAGGCATAACCGTTTCTATTTGTACTGAGCTCATTCTTTCACGAATAGCTCTTTCCATCCTCACTAACCCGACTCGGTATTGATTCTCAAGCAACTCCCCAACCGATCTTACTCGTCTATTGCTTAAATGATCAATATCATCTACAGCACCTTCACCGTCTCTAAGACCAAGCAGTACTCTGATAATCTCCAATATATCCACCGTCCTTAAAACTCTTATGGTATCTTCGCACTCAACTCCAAGCCTACTATTTAGCTTCACACGACCCACGTCCGATAAATCATAGCGATCTGGATTAAAGAAAAGATTATAAAACAATGTCTGTGATGCTTCCTGTGAAGGAGGTTCTCCTGGACGCAATATCTTGTATATGTCAAGCAAAGCTGTTAATCGAGAAT
This sequence comes from uncultured Rickettsiales bacterium, assembly GCA_964390605.1. Taxonomy (GTDB): domain Bacteria; phylum Pseudomonadota; class Alphaproteobacteria; order UBA8558; family UBA8558; genus UBA8558. The sequence continues at coordinate 5,215 of CAYMIQ010000029.1, read as the reverse complement.
CATTCTTCTCAATATTGTTAAATGTGTCTACCAGATAGGATCCGGTATGAATGTGGTCAATATCAAATATAACTATTTTATCAATGTTATTGCTTTTCAATAATTCAATATTTTGTTCATTAATTTCGTCACCAGATTCAAAATATATCTCACCAGTCTTCTCATTAATCATATCGTCAGCGATATATCGTCCACTCAAATCATCAAAAGGAATTAGTAAATCTTTAACACCTGCATCCACCAATCGCTTAGCTATAGCGGCATTTACTCTTTCCCCAGCTTTCAGATGAACTTTTCTAGTTCTGGCATCTATTAGGTCATGTACAAGCTTAATGCCTGTAAGTCTCTTCGCGTCAAAGGGAGCCTGCCATCCATGCTTCGTCCGTACCAAAGTTATTCTTCTGTAGAAATAATGTAAAATTTCCTCCCTCGTCATCCCTACAATGTCATCATGAGGAATCTCTTTCGAGGTCTTTACAGCCTTATCAACTAGCCCCTGAGAAGCAGTATTTGGCAAACAAAGTAAAAAAGTAGTAATCGGAATCTTCCTCTTTCTATCAATGCGTGCATACAACATATCCTTGTGATCAAATTCGAAATCAATCCAAGATCCTCTATAAGGGATAACTCGAGCAGAAAACAGGTACTTGCCAGATGTGTGCGTCTTCCCGCTGTCATGATCGAAAAAAACTCCTGGGCTACGATGCATCTGGGACACAACCACCCTAGTTGTCCCATTCACCATAAAGGTCCCTCTGTCAGTCATAATAGGGATATCACCCATATAAACTTGCTGTTCTTTAATATCTCTTACAGAACGAACGCCTGTTTCTTCCTCAATATTCCAAACAATTAAACGAAGGGTAACTTTGAGCTGCCTGCAGTAAGTAGCCCCTCTTTGCTGACATTCATCGACGGTATACGAAGGCTCGTCCAGATCATATTTAACGAACTGGAGTTCAGCTGTCTTGGAATAATCGGAAATTGGAAATACGGATTTTAGAACGGCCTGAAGACCTCTTTCTTTTCTTTGATCTATAGGAATGTCCGTTTGTAGAAAATCTTCATACGCCAATCTCTGAACATCAATCAAGTTCGGCATAACCGCTACTTCAGAGAGACGACCAAAATTTTTTCTTACTAATTTTAATTCCGAGTCTAACGTGCCCATCAACCAACCGTGCCCATTTAACCGACTTTAAGTCTCAAAAAACGCAACAAAAGACCCACTCCGCCCTCCTAGTAAAATACAGGAGGTCGAAGAATCTGAAAGATCTCTTGTTTAGTTTAATTTAAAAATTTTATACACAAACCACTACTTGAGTTCCACGGTAGCTCCC
>CAYMIQ010000029.1:0-3851 GCA_964390605.1 uncultured Rickettsiales bacterium | reverse complement strand
TTCTTTTTCATCTCTTCGGCTTCTTCCTTTTTAACTTCTTCTTTAAGGGGTTTTGGAGCCGAGTCGACCAAATCTTTTGCCTCTTTCAATCCTAAACCCGTAATTGTCCTTACTTCTTTAATAACCTCAATTTTTTTATCGCCAGTAGCAGCTAGGTGGACAGTAAAACTATCTTTTTCTTCAACAGCATCTCCACCTCCAGCGGCAGCACCTTGAACGGCGGCTACTGGTGCAGCAGCTGAAACTCCCCATTCTTCCTCTAAAATTTTGCTCAATTCTGCTGCCTCAACAACAGTAAGCTTTGAAAGCTCGTCAACTATTTTCTTTAACTGTGGATTATCGATCTTTTTTTTAGGCTCAGCACCGCCATTTGCTTCCTTAGAATTCTTGTCAGAGCCCTCTGGTTTTTTTTCTTCTGGTTTTGCTTGGGCTGCTGGTTCTGGCTTTGCTTCTTCTTTTTTTGCTTCTTCAGACATCTACGGACTCCTATTCACATGGGGTTTTTATCAGTTACGACAACAATTTCAACAAAATTCTTAAAATTTAATCAAATATTTGAAATGCCTATGTTATTTTTTATCACTATATGCCTTGAATACATTAGCAATTTTAACAGCTGATGCTTGTAAAATACATGCAATATTTCTTCCTGGAGAGCTCAAAATACCGACAATTTTGCCCCTAAGCTCATCTAAGGATGGCAAATTAGCAAGATTATTAATTTCATCTAGGGTCAATTCATTCCCGTCATGACAGCCCCCAATAATAGTAAGCTTGGGGTTTTCCTTGGAAAAAGCGTGCGCAACTTTCGCCGGAGCAACCATATCTTCTGAGAATGCAATTGCAGTAGGACCTAAAAAGAGTTTGCTTAGCACTTCAAATTTTGTGCCTTTTAATGCGCGGACAGCTAGGCGATTTTTTACAATTTTGTACGCGGAATCGCTTTCTCGCATTTTGTCTCTCAACTCAGTGCTCTCAGCTACAGTTAATCCATCTTGGTGAGCCACGATAACAGTCTTAGCGGTCTTGAGACTATTTTGTAATTCAACAATGAGACTTTCTTTTTGCGACCGATCCACTCGACCTCCAAAATAACAAATATTCTATCTATGTCCGAGTAAGTGACTAGCAAAAGAATCTAATGTCATCACCTAAGAATTGTCTATGCTGGCATTACATTAAGCCCTCATGGGCACCCGCAGTCTCGGACACAATCTGAATTCACAAGCGAATACAGACTGGGTATTATTAAACTAACTTTGGCAATTATGCTACCTTTAAATTAGCAGTATTCAATTTTATTCCAACACCCATAGTGGTAGCAATGGAAACTTTTTTGATGTATATGCCTTTAACGCTGGTCGGTTTTGCCTTTTGAACCGCCTGAAAAAATGCACGAATATTATCCTCAATTGCCTTTGATTCCATATCGATCTTTCCTACACCAGAATGAACGATACCGGATTTTTCAGATCGAAATTCGACCTGGCCCAGCTTTAGGGATTTTACTGCTTGTTTAACATCATTCGTGACAGTGCCAAGTTTTGGGTTAGGCATAAGACCTTTTGGCCCCAGAATTTGACCTAATTTTCCAACTGCTGGCATGATATCTGGAGTAGCGATGCAACGATCGAAATCAATTTTTCCGTCTTTTAGACTTTCAAGCAATTCCTCCCCTCCAACAATATCAGCGCCCGCATCTTGTGCTTCTTTAAGTTTTTCACCTTTTGCAAAAACAGCAACCTTAACTTTTTTGCCAATCCCATGCGGTAGTGAAACAACGCCACGTACGTGCTGTTCGGTCTTCTCCGTATCTATGCCCAGCTTGATGGCAACATCAACAGTTTCGACAAACTTTGGATGTTTAGAGTTCTTTAAAATTGCACACGCATCCTTCAAATCATAAAACTTGCCGTGATCCACCAAATCGTTATTCTTTTTCATTCTCTTGCTGGGTTTTTTCTTCATTTATTTTTTCTCTTCCCCCTTATTCTTGTCTCCCTTTTGGTCTCCTTTGCCCTTGTCTCCTTTTTGATCAGAATCTCCACTCTTGCCATCTTCGCTCTTCTGATCTGCTGAATCGGCCTGCTGGCCTCCCTCACCTGCTTGCTCTTCTTTAGGAGCAGTCGGAGCTTTTGTAAAATCAACATCCGCTTTAACAGTTTTGGCAGCAACATCAATGCCCATAGAGCGAGCTGTACCAGACAATATCTTCACCGCAGCATCTATATCGTTTGCACTAAGATCTACCATTTTTTTCTCAGCAATTTTTTTAATATCCGCAACACTGATTGTTCCCCTAGACTCTCTCCCGGGCAATGGGGATCCTCTTTTAGCGTTTAATACTTTCTTTAAAAGATATGAAGCTGGTGGGGTTTTGGTCTCAAAAGTAAAGCTTTTGTCCTTAAAGATTGTGATTGTTACAGGAATAGGCATTCCAGAATCCTCGTCTTTAGTTCTTTCGTTAAAAGATTTACAAAAATCCATTATATTAATTCCTCTCTGGCCTAACGCCGGACCCACGGGAGGAGATGGATTGGCCTTACCAGCAGGGATTTGTAATTTTAGATAACCATCAATTTCTTTTGCCATAATATTTTATCCTTTTTCAACCTGAGAATATTCTAATTCAACTGGAGTTGACCTGCCAAAGATTGACACCGAAACTTTAAGTCTAGATTTTTCTTCATCAACCTCCTCTACAAGTCCGTTAAATGAATTGAAGGGTCCATCACAGACCCTGACCTGCTCACCCACTTCAAATGTTATCGAGGATCCAGCTTTTTCCTTACCTACCTTTGTCTGATTCACAATCTGATTTACCTCATCCTGTGATATAGGAGCAGCCACGCCATTTCCACCACCTAAGAATCCAGTGACTTTTGCCGTATTATTGACCAAATGCCACGTCTCATCATCCATTCTCATTTTCAACAAGACATAACCAGGAAAAACTTTTTTCTCTAAATTTACTTTTTTTCCCCTTCTTAATTCCACCACATCCTGTGTAGGAATCAACATTTCCTCAAAAGCGTCCTCTATACCCTTTTGTTTTGCCTGTTCCTTAATGGAATCAGCAGCTTTCTTTTCAAAACCGGAATACACGTGAGCAATATACCATTCCGCATTCGCTGCGGAAGGTTTGGCATCTGTGTTTTGCGAGTCTGTTCCCCCTGTCGCAGATGGACTCACAGAAGGTTCATTCTGTTCTGGTTCTGGCGCTGTCTCTTCTGTTGTAGGTGGAGAGGATACGTCTGAAACAGGTGTGTCTGATATCTCAGGTTCTTTTGGCGCTTCCTCTGCAGATGGACTCACAGAAGGTTCATTCTGTTCTGGTTCTGGCGCTGTCTCTGTCGATTTTTCAGAGTTTTCCAAATCAGCATCGGTGCTGCCCTCACCTATATTTTTGTTGTCATCCAAATTCTAACCCCCTGTAAGAAACCTAATGCCAAAGGACATAATCTGATCAATGAACAAGAAAAATAAAGCAGCTAACAAAACAAAAATAAAAACCATGATAGTTGTTAATGTAGTCTCTTTTTTCGTTGACCAGGTAACCTTTGAAGCTTCTTGCTTTACTTCGCGGACAAATTCTGTCGGATTCTTCATTACCAATTATTCCTTAAATCCAATTTGGCAGGAGTGGAGGGACTCGAACCCACAGCCCCCGGTTTTGGAGACCGGTGCTCTACCAATTGAGCTACACTCCTATCAACCTTTGGCTGTAAATCATTGTGCAAAAAAAACACACAATTTTGCAAGATAATTTGCATCGTTCCTCTGTGTTTAATATTCGAACCGTTTATTTTGTTTTGTTTGGAGTTTGATTTATTTAGATTCTTCTGACTTCT
>CAYMIQ010000028.1:0-8125 GCA_964390605.1 uncultured Rickettsiales bacterium | reverse complement strand
TTCGTTATCCACCGTTACCGCTATAATGTATTTTTTTTCTTGTCCCATAGTTTAAAAAGCCAAAATTTAGACCAAAATCATTCCTTCATCATCTTCTGCAGACTTTTTGTTCTTGTCCTTGCTTTGATCTTCTGGCCCCAAAAGCATTTCATTATGTGCAGAGCCTGATGGTATCATAGGAAAACAATTCTCATTCTCATCTATACATATGTCAGCAATCACTGGTTTTTTGATTTTGATCATTTTCTTAATGACTTTATCCAAGTCCGCTGGCTTTTTAGCTCTTAAACCAACAGCACCGAAAGATTCTGCCAACGTGACAAAGTCAGGCAATGAATCCATATAGGATTCAGAATATCTGCCCCCATGCAGCAACTCTTGCCATTGTCTCACCATGCCCATATATCGATTATTCAAAATAAATATTTTAACTGGCAAGCGATATTGCATGATTGTTGACAATTCTTGAATATTCATCAGAACAGATGCCTCTCCAGCAACATCGATAACTAGGGATCTTGGGTGAGCCAACTGAACACCCATAGCTGCAGGCAAGCCATAGCCCATAGTGCCAAGGCCGCCAGATGTCATCCATCTGTTGGGTTTTGAAAAATTTAAGTACTGTGCTGCCCACATTTGATGTTGCCCAACCTCAGTAGTTATAAAAGTGTCATGCTTTCTAGTTAATACATCTAATCTTTCTAGAGCGTATTGCGGCTTAAAAATATTTTTTGAATTTTTATAAGTCAGGCATTTTTTTTCCTGCCATACCGATATGGTTCTCCACCACTGCTGTAAAGCACCCTGATTTATCGATATCTTTCTCTTCTTCCATCGCTTTAACATCTCTTCAATAATATTATAGGCATCGCCCAGAATCGTGTGGTCTACCTGGACGCTTTTGTTAAAAGAAGAAGCATCTATATCAAGATGTATCTTTTTAGAACCTGGGGAAAAATCACTCACCCTCCCAGTGATACGGTCGTCAAACCTTGCGCCAACGGCAAACATAACATCACAACCATGCATCGCTAAGTTGGCCTCATAAGTTCCATGCATGCCCAACATACCCAAGAACTGCCTGTCTCTTGTTGAAAGGCAACCTAGACCCATCAGCGTTGCGGTACATGGAAAACCTGTTAAATGAATAAATTCAGTCAATATTTTAGACGCCTTAGGTCCAGAATTAATCACTCCACCCCCAACATAAAAAATCGGGCGGCGAGAATTGGATAAAAGGTCGATTGCTTTATCTATATCGCTTGTATTACATTTAGTTTGAGGTCTGTATGTCTTGTGCTTGACTGCAATCTTTCCTTTATAAACACTCTCCTCAATTTGCACATTCTTCGGAATATCCACCACAACTGGACCTGGTCGACCACTTTTTGCTATGTAAAATGCCTGGTGAATAGTCTTTTCAAGATCTTTGATGCTTCTAACTAAATAATTATGCTTGGTGCACGGACGAGTAATGCCGACGGTGTCTGCCTCCTGAAAAGCATCATTTCCAATCATATGAGTAGGCACTTGCCCAGTGATGCATACTAGAGGGATACTATCCATCATTGCATCAGTCAAGCCGGTCACAGTGTTTGTCGCGCCTGGGCCAGACGTAACCAGTACCACCCCTACTTTTCCAGTAGATCTTGCATACCCTTCGGCAGCATGCACTGCCCCTTGTTCATGACGTACCAGTATATGCCGAATGCTGTTTTGTCCAAACATCTCGTCATACAAAGGGAGAACGGCTCCGCCTGGATAACCAAAAACAGTCTGCACCCCTTGATCACGCAAGGCTCTTAAAACAATTCCAGCTCCTGATATTCTTCTGCTAGGCATCTAACCATCCTATTTACAAAAATTAAGGATACACTCTTAAGTTAAATTCACATTCTATGAAGGTCAATATCAAATCAAGGACAAAATATCTTTGAAGTTGTTTTGAAAAAAGATTTCCTTAATTGTTTTTGCATCGTAACGATGATTTCTGAACCAAGTAATTTGCCGTTTTGCAAATCTCCTTGTTGAAGTCTTTGTTAAAGTAATAGCTTCTTCTAGAGTAATATCGCCACGAATATACTGCGATATTTCGGGAACCCCTAATGCCTTCATTAATGGTAAGTCAGGGTTAAGATTCATTGATAAAAGTTTCCTAACTTCAGCAACTGCCCCCTGTAAAACCATGTCATCAAATCTTGAATCGCACGCTTCATATAATTTGTCGCGCTTCGGCATAAGTAGAAAAAATATATCTGGCTGATAGTGATAACTAAGATTCGGCTCTTGTTTTTCACGATGAAGTCTTGCTATCGATTTTCCTGTACATTCATAAACTTCCCAAGAGCGGATCATCCTATTTTTGTCGTTTGGATGAATATTGGAAACCAAATCTTTATCCTTATTTTTTAAATCACGAAAGAAGCGCTTTGGACCAATGGTCTGATAGAGTGATCTCGCTCGATTTTTTATAGAAATGGGTATGTTGGGAATTTGCGTCATGCCATGGAGCAATGAATGCAGATATAATCCGCTACCCCCGACGACAATTGATGTTTGATTGTTTTTTTCACATTTCTTAATTTCTGAAATGGCCAATTTTCTCCATCGCTCAACTGAACAAGACTGACTTGCGCAAAATCTACCGTATAATTTATGGCTTATTTCTTTTGCTGCATTTTTCGATGGGCGATTGGTTAATACATGCAGTTCCTTATATAACTGCATGCTATCTGCATTGATAATAGTCCCCCGATATTTTCTTGCCAAACAAAGTGCTAAGTTCGATTTACCGCTCGATGTCGGACCACCTATAAGGATTTTGTACTTGTGCATATCCAACTTAAAAAATTGTTAATATTAGAAGTAATCTAGAAAAACGACTCTTGAAGGTCTGAATCTATTTTGCCTGTACGGGAATTCCAGCAAACCTTCGGTTCCCATTCCTTTCAATCAAGAAAAGAGCGATCGTCTGCTTGCCTCTAATAGTAGAATCAATTTGATTCTTAACATCCTGAGGATTGGGGGTATCTTGTTGATTAACTTGGATAATAATGTCGCCAGGACGTATGCCCCTTTCAGCAGCAGGGCCAGCAGCGTCAACTTCCAAAATAACCACTCCCCGAATTTCTTTCCCAAGTTTAAAACTTTTCCTTATTTGATCATTAATTGCCGCAATGGTCAGGCCAACTTCTTTAATAACAATTTTTTCTTGTGTCTGACTGAAGGATTTAGGCTGTTTAATAGATTTCTCGGCTGTGCCATCATAGGCCTCGAGTCTGCCAACCCTAACCTCAAAAGTCTCTTCTTTCTTGTTACGCCAAACCACTATTTTAATACTCTTGTCAACAGGGGTCTGGGCCACAACCCTCATAAGGGCTCTTGAATCTTTAATATCGACACCATCGTATTTGAGAATAATATCACCCTCCTTCAAACCAGCTAAAGCTGCCGGCTCTCCAGGGTTAACACTTGCTATTAGCGCTCCGGTAACGGCATTCAGGCCCAAAGATTCCGCTAAATCTGGATCTACATTTTGTATCCGAACACCAAGCCAACCCCTTCGGGTTTCTCCGAATTGTTTAAGCTGTTCTATAGTAGGAAAAGCTAAATTTGAAGGAATGGAAAAGCCTATACCAACACTGCCTCCCGTTGGTGAATAAATCGCCGTATTAATGCCAACCACTTCTCCTTCCATATTAAATAGTGGCCCACCCGAGTTACCTTTGTTGATAGCGGCATCCGTCTGAATGTAATCATCATATGGACCAGATTTGATATCTCTTCCCCTCGCTGAAACTATACCAACTGAAACACTTCCTCCCAAACCAAAGGGATTACCTATAGCCATTACCCAATCACCAATTCGCGCTTGATCAGAATCGGCAAACTTCACAAAAGGTAATGGTTTTCCCGCATCAACTTTAAGCAGAACAATATCAATCTTTGGATCCCTTCCAACAATCTTAGCCTCAAGCTCAGTCTCATCTTGTAGTTTTACCTTAATCTCCGTCGCCTTCCCAATAACATGATTATTGGTAATTATAAAACCAGCGGGATCTATCACAAATCCCGAACCGAGAGAAAATGGTCTTTTTTGCGGTGCAGGTGGTGTTCCCGGTCTTTGTTGATCAGGATAGTCCTTAAAAAATTCGTTAAAAGGTGAGTCTGGGGGCAATGGAAACGGAAAAGGGAAAGGCGGCATATTATTGCCACCTCCAGATTGCACGGTTTGTGTCGTTGAAACGTTAACAACCGCAGGCAAAAGTTTCTCTGCAAGGTTTGCAAAAGAATCTGGGATCGGTTTAGCACCAAGTGGCGTGGCATTAACGATTATGACCAGGAAAAAATAGATTAAAATCTTTTTAGAAACTTGCATGCCTAAATTACCGAGTGTTTTTTAAAAATTTTATACAACAAAATATCGAAAAATGTGGAAAAAATATGTTTTAATTAAGGAATAACAATGAGTCAACCACCGCTTGTCAAAACCCATATAATAACAATCCCAATAATCGCTATCGTCAATCCGGCCGCTTTCAAACTCATTTCGGAAGATGATAGTAGAGAGTGCGCAATTTTTTCTAAAAATTTCTTTGGAAGAATCGACCACGCCAACCCTTCTATTACCAGAATCAACGCTAAAGCAAGAATCAAAGTATCTATATTCACAATAAAGCTAATCTAATAACGTTTTATCTTTTTGGAGTGCCAAGAACATTTTTAAAATATTTGAAAAAATCACTATCGGGCGAAAGCACCATTGTGGTCGATTCATCGCTCAATGCTTCTTTGTAAGCTTGCATAGATCTGTAAAATGTAAAAAATGCAGGATCCTTATTAAAGGCATTCGCGTAAATTTTAACTGACCGAGCATCACCCTCACCTCTCAAAATTTCACCTTTTTTACGAGCTTCAGCGATAATTACTGTTTTATCTCGATCTGCTACTGATCTAATTCTTTTTGCAGCCTCCTGACCCTGAGCTCTGTATTCTCTTGCTTCTCGCTCTCTCTCACTCTTCATTCGGTCAAAAATTGCCTGACTATTGGCCTCAGGAAGATCAGCTCTGCGAATTCTCACATCAATAACCTCAATTCCAAATTTTTGTGCTTCGCGATTAACTTCGGTGCGAATATTACGCATAATGCTTTGACGTTCCTCAGTAAGCAATGCGGATAGCGTTACCACTCCCACTACACGCCTTAATGAGGCAATAATGATAGAATTTAGACGATTCCGAATTCCATTTTCATTACGAACAGTTTGGTAAAATTTCAAGGGATCCAAAATTTTATATCGAGCAAAGGGATCGACAACGAGTCGTTTTTGATCAGAGGCTATAATTTCTTCAACTGGCAAGTCGTAATCGAGAACACGCTTATCATAATGTACCGTATTTTGTATAAAAGGAATCTTGAATTTGAGACCAGGTTGCTTAATGACCCTCTTGGGATCACCAAATTGCAAAACTAGAGTCTGTTGCACCTGATGCACTACAAATACTGAGCTATAAACGAGTGCAGCTAAGATAAAGATCAGGATAATTATACCAGTTTTTTTCGACATTACTGTTTTTCACTCTCCGATTCTGACGAAATAGAATCATCTTCGTTATTCAATTCCTGATCCAATGAAAGGTCTGGTTCAATTTTATCGCGACGCTTATCAATTTCCGGAAGAGGCAGGTATGGAACAACCCCAGTGCCCGCCGATTCATCAATAATAATCTTATTCGAATTTTTCAGGACTTCTTCGAGAGTTTCCAAATAAATTCGTTTAACAGTTACATCTTTTGCTAATTTGTAAGAATTATAAACTGATACAAAACGCTCAGCATCACCTTGCGACCTTGCCACAACCTCACGCTTATATCCTTCAGCCTCCTGAATAATCTTTTCTGCCTCACCCCTGGCCTTAGGGATAAGAGCGTTCCTATAAGCTTCCGCCTGATTCTGAAGTCTTTCCTGGTCGGCTTTAGCACGCTGCACGTCGCGGAATGAATCAATAACTTCTTCAGGTGGGTCCACTTTTTGTAATTGTACTTGAGAAATCTCAATACCTGCTTCATAGGTATCCAGAACCTTCTGCAGTAGACCTTTAGTGGAACTCTCGATAGCCTGCCTACCTCCAGTCAGAATTGCTTCTATAGGAGATCTTCCGATTGAATCGCGCATCGCACTTTCCGCAAGACTTTTAATTGTAATCTCCTGATTCCTAATATTAAAAAGAAATTGTCCAGCATCCTTAATGATCCAAAAAACAGTGAAGTTGATATCGACAATATTTTCGTCACCTGTCAGCATTAAGGCTTCTTCAGGAACCTGCCTTAGAGAATCGTCAGAAGCAAACCCAACGGGCTCTCTGAAACCAACATTAATTCTGTTCACTCGAGTCACTCCAGGAGTAAGAGCTTCCTCTATGGGAAAAGGCAGATGATAATGCAAACCAGGCTCAGTTGTTCGTACCCACTCTCCAAAGCGCAATACAACGCCCTGTTCATCTGCATTAACACGATAAAAACCACTTACAATCCACAAAACAAGGACGACAAGAAATATCGAGAAAATACCACCCTTTCCACCAGGCAACAATTTATTTAATTTCTTCTGTCCACGCCGTAATAGCTCCTCTACATCTAGTGTGCTGCCCCTGGATGAATCGCGTCTATCCCAGGGCCCACCATTTCCACCATTACCGTTTTGATCTTTCCAAGCCATTCGAACTCCCTTTCAAGCAAACATATAAAAAAAATCCTTCACAATAAACAAAAATCGGAATTGGTTGCATTGTGAAGGAAATATAATACAATTTTTCTCACGTAGAAGCGTGTGGAAAATTTTAAAAAACTTGATTCTTAACATCAACAAAAACGATTTCCAGGGAAATATAGCTTATGCCAGTTGAAAAAGTTTACGGCAAAATGCACAAAGAGAAAATTGACCTACCAGGAATTAAGCATTTAATTGCTGTAGCTTCCGGCAAGGGAGGCGTCGGAAAATCCACAACTTCTGTTAATCTGGCACTAGCCCTACAAAGCATCAATCTGAAAGTTGGTCTATTTGACTCCGACATTTATGGCCCATCCATACCAACAATGATGAATCTCAAGGGAAAGCCTGAAATGCTCCCAAATAAATCTATTAAGCCAATGGAAAGTTTTGGAATTCAATGCATGTCTATGGGTCTGTTCCTTGACAAAGAAGATCCTGTAATCTGGCGCGGACCTATGATTATGGGTGCAATACAGCAGATGCTAAAAGACGTTGACTGGGGAGAGCTTGATGTAATGATTATTGACCTGCCACCAGGAACAGGGGATGCACAACTGACATTATCGCAAAATGTACGACTCACAGGTGCAGTTATTGTTTCAACGCCACAAGACATTGCTCTTATCGATGCAAGGAAAGGACTTAAGATGTTCCAAAAAGTCAATGTTCCTATATTAGGAATTATAGAAAACATGAGCTATTTTGAGGCTCCGGATACCGGAAAAAAATATTTCATCTTTGGCGATGGTGGAGCCAAGAGAGAGGCCGAAAAAATAGGTATTGATTTCTTGGGGCAAATTCCTCTCGACATAGCTATCAGAGAAAAGTCTGATGAGGGAAACCCTATCTACGCTCATGATAAAGATCATCCTCAATCAAAAATTTATAGAGACATAGCAAACCAAGTATGGAAGAAAATTAGCGACACCTCTTAGAGCTTTTTATATCTAGCATTACTCCTCAAGATCCAAAGAACTCATAAGCTCATTCCACTCACGTCGACTGACACCGCTGCTCTTTTGAGATACTTTTTTTCCCTTTATGAGCTTCTTGATAATCTCCTGACCCGATTTAGAAATTACAATTGCCCCAAGCTTATGTTGGCAAAAGGCTTCGTAGGCAATAGGGGTCCATCTTTTTAAACAGTCTAGCATCACTTGCGCGTACACTCTGATTTCATATTGAGCATGTGGATCAAAACGCAAGGAGATAAAATGCATAAAATTATGTAAATCAATTTTCCAGTACCACTGGGTATAAGTATTCAAAGTTAAGTTCATTCTAGCCAGTTCTCGCGCTAAACCCTTCCTACTCTTATCGAGAACATTTCCATGTTCATCAGTGTTTAACATT
>CAYMIQ010000027.1:0-8137 GCA_964390605.1 uncultured Rickettsiales bacterium | reverse complement strand
ACTTGGGTTTATCCAATCGATCAGCAACCTTTCCGGGAAAAATAGCCTCAAAACACACCAGCGGACTAAACGACGGTATGTTTTGTAAATGTATAGTTTTTATACCATCTCCTGAACTAAAATCGCTTAAACCCTGAGTAATTTTTTTAAATGGAATAATTTTTCGGAATGGAACATATTCACCAAAAGGAACTAAATGAAATTTATCATAAAATCCTATTTTTTCTCCTGTATTATTAAAAAAGAATATCGAGTTCCAAAAGCTCGTTTCTGAATTTTGAATCCTCTCTTGCCTTACACCGCCAGAAAAAAGGAAGCCGTTTTCGGGAATATTTTTCTCGATTATTTGGACAACTTGTCTATCTCCGTCCAAAAGAAAAGGTATGGCAGTCTCTGGCCAAATAAATAATTCTAAATCCTCACCTTCCACTCTTCCTTTAAAGCTATCTCTAGTAATCTCTAAATGTTTAAAAAAAATTTTCTCTCTATTCTCTGGAATCCATTTATCTTCTTGTTGAATATTTGCTTGAATAATATTAATTCGAATATTTGGAAAAAAATTCTCCTCTGCAAAAAATAATCGCGCATGCCCCCCGCACCATAAAATTATGAGTATCAAAAATGGGATAGTAGTATAAGAAGGATTTTTAAATAGAAATTTTGGTCGTACACATCCCAAAAAAGAAAAAGAAAGAACTGCAAAAAAACTTAAACCCCAGGCACCAAAAATAGAGGAAACTTGGATTAACTCATCAGAAAATGTCAGGCTAGATCCTATTAAATTCCATGGCAAACCGGTAAAAATGTGTCCTCTTAGCCATTCCATTATTACCCAAACAGAACTAAAAATAAGTGCTCTACCAGAACCGAAAACATTAAACTTAGAGAAAACTAACGTAACTAAACCAATAAAAATGGATAACAGGGATATTAAAGCAAGGATGGCAAAAGGAGCAAGCCACGCAAATTGATCGGCATCTACGAAAAAAGAGTAAGCGATCCAATATAGTCCTCCTAGAAAATAACCCAAACCAAAGAACCAACCCACGAAGAAAGAAATCCGAGAATCGTCTATATTATCCAACAACCAAATTAAAGTAGGTATCGTAAGAAAGAGGACAAGAAAAAAATGAATAGGAGGAAGTGCAAAAATCGATAATAGCCCAGCTAGAAAGGCAATAAAAAATTTTCTCCCAGACGAAGCTTTGCTAAGATTAAGATACAGGCTATGAACACTATTCTTTTTCATAAAACAAGAAAGCACGTTACGACTATTGAGGAAACTTCAAAAATATTTTCAATTAATTTAATGATACGAAGTTTTATTCTTCTCTTGAGTATTTTTATGTTGGGTTAGAGTATTATCTTGGTTCTCTGGAATCTTAATTCTCACCTTCTTAATTTTTCTTGGATCTGCTTCCAAAACTTCAAATTCAATGCCTTTTTCATGTACAATAACTTCTCCTCGACTAGGTATTTTGCCAGCAAGAGAGAATACTAAACCGCCAACCGTATCTATATGCCTCCTTTCGCTAGGTAATAAAAACTTTCTTCCTAAAGTCTGTTCTAAATTTTTTAGAGAATACCTAGCGCTAGTAACATAAGTTCCATCTAGTTTTTTTTCTATTTCTGGCTCCGAAGCCTGATCATGTTCATCTTCAATTTCACCGACTACCTCTTCAACTAAATCCTCAATAGTGACCAACCCATCTACTCCTCCATATTCATCGACCACCAACGCCATATGGGTTCTCTTAACTTTCATTTGCAACAAAAGATCTAATACTCTCATTGTAGGGGCCGAAAAAATTATAGGCCTAATAATTTCTTTTAAATCGAACTTACCATCTGCCTGACTTGTCCAAGCAAGAACATCTTTGATATGCACCATCCCAAAACTGTCATCTAATCTATCCTCATAAACAGGGACTCGCGAGTGGCCTTTTTTACTCATAACTCTGATTAAATCACCTAAAGAGGTTGTTTTAGAAACAGCGACAATATCTGCGCTGGGCACCATTACATCAACCACTTTTAGATCTTGAAGTTTCGGAATATTTGTCAGAATAGTTCTGGAAGTTTCATCAATCTTCTTTTTTTTACCTTTTCTTTCACTAACCAAGTCATTAATGACTTCAGCAAGATTCTCTTCCTGGTTGCTTTTTGAGCGAAGAAACGGAAAATTCCAAAAACGACGTTCTCCCTTGTCTTTTACTTGAATATTTTTTTGTAAATTTTTAAATATTTTTTTCAAATTAAAAATCATAAATTGTGACCCCAATTAACTAGATGCATTCAAAACGTAGGGATTATTAATACCCATATTTTTTAAGATTAATTTCTCTAATTCCTCCATCTTTTTAGCTTCCTTTGTATTGGCGTGTACATAACCAAGTAAGTGTAGTATTCCATGAACCATTAAATGAGCAAAATGATTCTTGAAACTTTTATTTTGCTCTACAGATTCAGTCTGAATTTTCTTCAAGGATAAAATCACATCACCAAGAGTAATTTCCTCTTTAGTTTTATTAACCACCACATCATCACTGGCGGGAAACGAAAGTACATTTGTATATTTGTTTTCATTACGATATGACTTGTTCAATGCTCTAACAAAATCATCCCCTGCCAACACAATGCTCAAAGATGAACTTGGCGGGGCTTTGCGAGTATACAGAAGAGTATATTTAGCAACTTTCTTTGCAAAAAATTCAATATTGGGCAATGCTCGTTTCCAATCCTTATCAAGAATAATTATGTTAACCTCAAACTTTTTTTCGACTTTTGCTCTTACTATATTTTTCATAAGCATTTACAATTCTCGTTACAACAGGGTGACGAACAATATCAACATCAGAAAATTGGAGCATAGACACACCCTCAATTCCATCTAAAAGATTAATGGCATCTTCCAATCCAGAAGGTTCGTTATTTGGCAAGTCAATTTGGCTTAAATCACCAGTAACAACCATACGAGAATTCTGGCCCATTCTAGTTAGAAACATTTTCATTTGAACGGTCTTGGTGTTCTGCGCCTCATCAAGTATAACAAAGGAATTAGCCAAAGTCCTACCCCGCATAAAAGCGATAGGAGCTATTTCAATATTTTCATTGTCTATAAGTCTCAAAACTTTCTCTTTCGCGAACATATCATATAAAGCGTCATACAGTGGCCTCAAATAAGGGTCTACTTTTTCCTTTAAATCACCAGGCAAATACCCAAGATTCTCACCTGCCTCAACGGCTGGACGTGATAGAATAATTTTATCTATTTCGCCTCTAGAGTATAAATAACAAGCATAAGCTACTGCTAAATAAGTTTTTCCAGTGCCCGCAGGTCCAAAAGAAAAAACTAAATCATTTTCTTGCATTGAGCGTAAGTACAAAGACTGAGCTTCAGACCTTGGCGTAATAAGCTTTCTCTCTGTCTTGATTTTAAACTCCTGATAAGATTTTATTTTTTTTTCCCATCAAAGAATTATCTAAATTATTTTCGTCTATCCTTGTCCTCATTGCGAATTGAATTTCGTCAGAATCAACAATAGTTCCCTTACTTAGGTCATTATAGATCTCTTTAAGAACATTAGTAGCAAAAGAAACTTTCTTTTCATCACCCGAAAGGGTAATAAAATTACCTCTAGCGGTAATAGAAACATTAGCTTTTTTTTCTAAATCTAGAATGTGACCATCATGTTCCCCACATAATAAAGATAACAGACTGTTATCAGGAAACTCAATCTTTGTAGTTTTCTTGTTTTTCGAAGATTTAGAAAGACTCTTATTATTAGTATTTAAGCGCAAACCATCCCTGCTGAATCTATATCCAAAGATCTATGCCCTGATTGAACTGAAAAACCCTCAAGATGACTTCTACTACTTTTTCTAATTCTCACATCTATCACTTGCCCAACTAAAGATTTATCCCCATCTAAATGGACTATTTGCATATGTGGAGTTCTGCCAAAAACTTGGCCATTCTTTTCCTTTTGCCCTTCTATTAAGATTGGAATCACTTGACCTTCACAAGATTTATTAAAATCCGACTGATGAGAATTAAGAATTTTTTGTAAAATTTCAAGTCTTTCCGAAGATATGTTAGAATCTATCTGTTCTTCTGATTCTGCGGAAGGGGTTCCGGGCCTAGGGCTGAATTTAAAAGAAAATGATTGCGCAAATCCGACATCCTCTATTAACCTTACAGTTTCTTGAAAATCTTTATCTGTCTCTCCGGGATATCCAACGATGAAATCGCTAGAAAATTGTATACTTGGACAAGCCGCTCTAAGCTTTTTCACTATCAGAGCATAATCTTCCACGGTGTATCCTCTGTTCATAAGCTTCAGAATTCTATTAGAACCAGATTGTATCGGTAGATGCAAAAAAGGCATCAATTTTTCCTCAGACTCGTGAATAGAAATTATATTTTTATCAATATCGAGTGGATGTGAGGTGATATATCTAATCCTTTTCAAGTCTTTTATTTCAGCCAACCTTGCAATTAAACTGTGGATCCTGGACTCTCTACCGAAAGAATTTGTGCCATGATAGGCCGTTACATTTTGCCCAAGTAAAATAATCTCTCTTGATCCGAATGCGACTAGGTTACTGGCCTCTGCATAAATATCTTCAATTGATCGAGAAAATTCCTTTCCGCGCGTATAAGGAACAACACAAAAATTACAAAACTTATCACACCCCTCTTGAATGGTAATGTAAGCAGAGGCGCCCTGCGGTTTATTATAGCGAAAATGATTAAATTTACTTTCAGTTGGGAAATCAACATTAATTAATTTTGATGATTGATGTTTGTTTTTCTTCTCTATAGCTTTTGTAACCAAGCTAGGTAAGGTGTGGATAGCCTGTGGCCCAAGCACTATGTCAACAAAAGTAGCACGATTAAAAATTTCCCTACCTTCGGCTTGAGCAACACATCCTACAATTGCAACTATTTTTCGGTCAAACTCAATTCCATTCTTAAAAGATTTCTTCATTTTTCCTAACTCAGAATAAACTTTCTCAGTCGCTTTTTCTCTAATGTGACAAGTGTTTAAAATAATCAAATCTGCCTCCATGAGAGATGAAGAGCTAGAAAATCCAATAGCCGAGAGAAGTTCGTGAATCTTTAACGAATCATAAACATTCATCTGGCATCCATACGTTCGTATAAAAAATTTTCTTTCCATAGCTAAAATATTACCTCCTAATAAACGAATAGCAATTTTAAAAGGCCTCAAAATTACCAAAGAACAAATGATCTAGGATATCCGCCCTAGGGTACAAGGTCTGAATTAATTTTATTTAACGCATTAGAAATTTTTTTATGGCAAAAAATAGCTGTATCTTTTCTATTCTTGAAGAGAGATCTCTTAACAGGATCGTGAAAGTTAACAATAATATTGGCATTCAGTAAATTTAAAAAACTCCATAAATGACCTACAAAGGATGCACTACCAAACCAACATACTTTGGATCGAGTTTTTTGATCAATGCGCCTCCCATTGACATGGGTATAGGCAATAGTAATTGGTTGTATAAGAATTTCTGAATCTGTTGGTTGCTGGCTAATGATATGAAAAAGGGAAGATTTAAATGGCAAAACCGCAGTTCCGTCGGTAGAACTACCTTCTGGAAATAAAACTAAACTGTCACCTGACAAGAGTCTATCTGACAAAACGTTAATTTGTTCCACGGTAGACCTAATAGCCTCTCTATCTATAAAAATTGTTCTCTGTAGTCTTGCTAATAAACCAAAGAATGGCCAATTTGAGACTTCAGATTTTGATACGAAGCATGCAGGAAGTATTGAACCCAAAATCACAATATCCAAATACGAACAGTGATTGGAAATATATAATGTTTTGTTAATGAGATTTGGCTTACCTCTGACTTCAATTCTAATACCGGCAATACAACACACAACACGATGATAAAGAATTGGAATAAGGTGACTTATAGACCTTATAAAATATACGACAAAAATTTGTGGAATAAGCAACACTATAGTTGAGGCTAAGATAAAAATAATTTTGATGATAGCAATCAAAACATATCACTTTGCAAGGTTAATGATTTCGGTAAATATTTTTTTGCAATCAAGCAATTAACCGTACATACATCAGTAGTATTAAAAATCCTATCAACTACAGCTCCGTCTCCAAAAAAAGCGCCACTTCTAATATAAGTCCTCATGATAGGCGGTAGAGATGGAAAAGAAAAAGATTGATCCAGCTGCTTTTTGGGCACGATGTTCATATCCACGTAATTTACTTTATGAGCACTTGGTCTCAGACTAGTTGAACCACAACAAACCCTAGGAATCGAATGGTGATGAAATAGATAAGATAAAGCAAATTTCAATTTACCAAGATTAGTCCCCTGGAAACTTGAACAACCAAATAATAATTTAATATTGTGTTCAGCAACGTATCGGCCAAGAGCCTTCCATAAAAGCAGCATGATTCTGCCATTTCTTGATCCGGAAGCAATACATAATCTGGACAATTCTAAAATTTCTCCAGGAAAAGATAGGATAGAGTCAATATTAAATTCACCAGATGTATAAAAACCACCTGCCAAATCAGCTTGACCTCGAGACATTAATCTATAGGTACCAACAACGGACTCAGTTTTATTAGTTTCCTCTCCATCTACAACTACTAAGTGATGGCAATATTGATCAAAGCAATCAAAATCCTTCTCCAATCTTTTTGATAGGATCGACGATTTACCCTTTAATTCTTTAAAAAAAACTTTGTATCGTAAATTTTGTGCAGCTGTTATTAACTCATTAGAGTCCGCTACTCTTACTTCATATTTTCTCACTATATAATGAACCTCTAATCCTTTTTCTTAAGCGGAATAGCATAAAGCTCAAGCCTGTGATCAACCAATTTATATCCAAGTTTTTTTGCAATATCTTTTTGTAATTTTTCTATTTCATCATTAACAAATTCCACCACTCTTCCTGATTTAAGATCTACCAAATGATCGTGGTGTTCTTCCGTCTTCTCTTCAAATCGTGATTTTCCTTCCCCTGCTTTACTAAACTCATGACGTTCTAAAATTGCAGCGTCCTCAAATAATCGAACTGTTCTGTAAACTGTTGCAATGCTGATATTCCGATCAACCTTAGTTGCTCTGCGGTAAAGGGTCTCAACATCTGGATGGTCATGTGATCGAGATAAAACCTCAGCGATAACTCGACGCTGTGGAGTCATGCGTAAACCTTTTTTTATACAAAGTTTCTTTATCGACATATAAAATTCATTAAACCCTAATATATGTTTTCTGATAGTTTAAAATATGTAATGTTTTTTTGCACTGAAAATTTGACATAAAGAAGGAAGGTTGTGAAAAAGATAGGTAGAAAAAATACAAAAAATTTTACTTTGGATATTTCACATGACGTTTGCCCAATAACATTTGTAAAGGTAAAAATTCTATTGGACAAAATGTCGCTAGGTTCTGTTGCCAAAATTCTATTAAAAAAGGGAGAGGCGTTGGAAAACGTACCAAAATCAATTAAAGAAGAAGGTCACGATATTTTAAGAAAAACGAAACAAACAGGCGACAACTATCTCCTAATGATTAGAAAAAATAAATAATAGATTAGCTAAAATTTTAGCTATTTAGGCAAATTTGCATAATGCGGTTTTATGTACATTGGGCTTATTCTTCTTCCTTTATTGTGGACACCCATAATAGATGCAAGATGAATTAAATCTTGTGCATTTGGCTCAGTAGAAATTGAATGAAAATAAAACATTCTAGGATCATATTTATTATAAATACTTTTCTGCAACATAGCATTCATATTTCCAATAACACAAACTGGAGATGACTTTCCTTTATTTGTCAGAATACTATTTATGTGGTTCATGTCTCCAAAACCAGGTTTTGAAATAGAGACAAAACCTTTCTTAGATTTATTTACCTTAAAAAATTGATAATAAGAATATCGTGAACCTGGAGATAAAATACATAAAATATTAGAGAATCTTTTAAAAAAATTACCTTTTCTATCCTTCTTGAATAAAAATCCATGAACCACTGAATCAAAGGTAGAAAAACTAACAATTGGAACTCCAAGAGAAATTGAGAATCCTTTAGCCGTAGCTAGCCCCACCCTAACACCAGT
>CAYMIQ010000026.1:0-8193 GCA_964390605.1 uncultured Rickettsiales bacterium | reverse complement strand
ATTTTTCTTCATCCATTTTTTTCTAAAAAATAAATTAATTTAAAGTACTAGCCGAATTGTAATAAAGGCGTTTAGCCTTTTCGTTGAAAAATAAATCCAAGAGTGGGTGGTCCACAGGGTCAGAAGTTATATCATTATCCAAGTTACGTTCAGCGACATAAGTCATGTGATCCTCCCCGTCCACTAAAATATGATACCAAGGCATGTTTTTAGGGGGTTTGGATTTAGCCATAGCCACATACCATCGACTAGTCCCAGAAAAAACAGGATCGACATCGACAATCACTCCACGATAGCAATTGCGCTTATGATAAACAATCTGCCCAATCATAAACTTAGCAGTATTTATTTTTATCTTTTTCATTTCTAAAATTAAAACTGGATCGTATAAGAAGGTCCCCAAAGCGGGTAAGATCGTCTGGCACTTATGTCCAGACGAATAATACCCTAAAACTATATTTATTTTAACTCTTTAGCTTGATCTTTAGATAGCACTCTCCAGCATTCATGTGTGCCTTTTTGGGATTTGGCAACGGCGAAATAACGATCAACACCTTTTGAAACCTTTTTGCGCACATCAAATTCGGAAGTTTTAAATTTGCTCTTTGTTTTCACGTCGTAAAATTCAAGTTCCATGATTCTTCCCTCAAAAAAATTAAATTAAATCGACTAAACAGAAGTGTAGTAAGAATTTTACTCAGGAAATAACCAATAAAACAAGATAAAAATTTTTGCTATCAGCAGTTATTCACACTCATTAACTCATCACGAACGTTTAATTATCCTTATTTCCTCTAAACTGGTAGTAATTTCTTTGGTTAAATCAATAGCTTGATATATTTTGCTCTCTAACTGCCTTATGGGCCAAATACCTATCAAGCTGTTGACTAAAAATAAACCATCTGCCCGAAATAATTCATTATATCGAATATTTTTAATAAAGATGGGAATTCTTTTTCTCCGTGCAATATTAATTATAATATTTCTCATAATCCCCTCTATTCCACAAAAATCTAGATTAGGGGTATACAAAGCATTACTTTTCACCATAAAAATATTGCTCATTGTTCCCTCAATGACATAACCTTTGCTGTCACACATCAGGCCTTCAGCAATGTTTTTGGTCTTCCATTCAGATCTTGCTAAAACCTGCTCTAATCTATTCAAGTGCTTAATTCTTGATAGTGAAGATTGTCGACTAATAATCGTTTTACATTTACGAACATTCACCCCTCTATCGAAATAAAAATTAGGAAAATCTGGCCACGGGTGAGCGGAGATAACCCAAGAGGGAGTAATTTTTTCTGGAATTTTATAACCCCTTTCTCCAACACCACGGGAAACTATTATCTTCAGAACACCGCGACCACCAAAAAACTTACACATTACTTTTGCTTTTGAAAAAATCCTTTTTAAATCTGGCAAGGAAATCGCTAAAGCTTTACAGCCCTTTTTTAAACGAGACATATGCTCGTTCCAAAATTCGAGCTCACCTTCAGAAAAAGCAATAGTTTCAAAAACCCCATCTCCGAATTGGAAACCACGATCAGTAATTGCAATTTTCTTATCAAAAATTCCGTTGACGCAAATAGTTCCAATATTTTTTTTATTATTTCTCATTTTCTAAAAAGAGCCATCTAGAGATTTAATTAAACCCTTAGCCTTATTTCTCGTTTCTTCTAATTCTTTTCTAGGAATTGAATCTGCAACTATACCTCCACCAGATCTTAAAGTTACCTTATCCCCCTCACAAACTAATGTTCTGATTAAAATATTTAGATCTAAATCTCCATTTCTTCCAATGTAGCCCATGGATCCTGTATAGGCCCCTCTACCCACTTTCTCTAGCTCAGCAAGAATCTCCATACATCTTACTTTCGGACATCCTGTAATAGTACCTCCAGGGAAAACAGCTCTTATAATATCTCCAGGATAAACCTCATCCCTAAGCACACCTATCACATTTGAAACTATATGGTGAACATGAGTATACGATTCAACAATCATCATTTCATTAACCTTGACAGTTCCCGCCTCACAAACTCTAGACATATCATTTCGTTCCAAATCAAGTAACATAATGTGTTCGGCGCGTTCCTTAGGGTGAGCAATCAATTCATTAGATAAAGCAATGTCAGTTATCCCACTTGCGCCTCTTGGGCGAGTTCCAGCAATAGGGCGTGTCTGTAAAATACCACGCCTAGATTCAATTAATCTTTCCGGAGAAGAACTAATAACTGATTTATTACCAAGACACATCAATCCAGCGAATGGTGAAGGGTTGCAGCGTCGCAATTGTTGGTAAATTTCCGAATGATCAATATTTGCAATAAGCTTTCCACGCCATGACTTTGATAAATTGACCTGAAAAACATCTCCTTGAAAAATATAATCTATGCACTTTTTAACCGAACGAAGATATGCTTTTTCGTCATCTTCTATCAATTCTCCTCTTAAAAAACTTTTCATCTTAAAATTTTCCGTAGAAAATTTCTTGCAAGCAATAGATAGGTCTCGTTTCATCAATGCTATATTTTCTTTGCAAGAATTCTCAGAAAATAGAATCAAGTCATTCTTTAAATGATCAACAATCATAGCTGAAGCTACCCGAGAAATTAGTGCTACAGGCAATTGATTCTTTGATTCAGGTAAATTAAGACCAGATTCAATTTGCCCAACCAACTCATATCCAAGATACACGAACCACCCACCGGTAAACGGCAAATCACTTCTTTCGTCAGAATCTACTCTTTCTTTCATCCAAAGCTTATTAACAACTTCTAAAAAATCCCCCTTTTTTCCATTTATCTTTCCTTCAGAATCTAAAACATGTGTGCTCTGAGGAAAGGAAAAGAGAATGCTAAATCTAGAATTAACCGTGCCCCCAGCAACGCTCTCTAGCAAATAGGGGTATCTTTTTGGATCAAGACGATTTAGACACAATAAATCAAAGTTTCTATCTACTTGATCCAAGGAAATTTTTTCAAATTGATATGTTTTTTTACGATCCAAAATTGTATTCTTTCATGTAATTAGTTTTTGATATCTTGTATTTTTATAAAACCCATGCACCCAATACTAAACCTCATCGTTCAAATTATAGACCTGTATATATGGATCGTAATAATAACAGTAATTCTTAGCTGGTTAATAACATTTAATATTGTCAATACAGCAAATCGCCTTATTTACGCGATAATGGAATTTTGTCATAAGGCAACAGCACCAATTCTGTATCCAATTAGAAACTTTCTTCCGAATCTCGGGGGTATTGATATTTCTCCAATTATTCTTATTCTTATCCTAGTTTTCATAAAAGAAATGGTATTTTATTATTTTTAAATAAGGGAATTCTACAAAGGTAAATTCGAAAACATGGAAAACGCAAAAATTATAGATGGAAAAAAGTTAGCTGATAAAATTTGTAATGATGTACTTGAGCAAGGGAAAATCATACAAAAAAACCACGGGGTACAGCCTGGACTAGCTGTTGTCCTTGTCGGAGAGGATCCTGCTAGCCAAGTTTATGTAAGAAATAAGGGAAAAAGAACAGTTGAGGTAGGCTTTAAATCATTCGAGCACAAATTAGATAAGGAAACTTCTGAAAAAGAATTGTTAGATCTGGTTGAGAAATTAAATAATGATAAAACTGTTAACGGTATTCTGGTTCAACTTCCACTTCCTGAACAAATTGACGCACAAAAAGTATTGGATGCTATTAATCCTGAGAAGGATGTAGATGGTTTTCATGCAGTAAATTCGGGGAAACTATGGTCTGGGCTAGAAGGCATGGTTCCATGCACGCCCCTAGGTTGTTTGATCATGTTAAAAGAAACATTAAAAGATTTGACTGGCATGAATGTTGTAGTTGTTGGGCGCTCTAATATCGTAGGAAAACCGATAGCGGGCCTCCTTTTGAAAGAACATTGTACAGTAACTATTGCTCACTCAAGAACAAAAGATTTACCAGAAGTATGTCGTAGAGCTGATATTTTGATCGCTGCTGTCGGAAAGGCTGAAATGATAAAGGGCGATTGGATCAGTCCTGGCTGCACGGTCATTGATGTTGGAATAAACAGAGTAGAGAAAGAAGACGGAAAAACAAAACTCGTAGGTGATGTAGATTTTGAAAATGCCGGAAAAAATGCAAAATTTATTACACCCGTTCCTGGGGGTGTTGGCCCGATGACCATAGCCTGCTTACTTGTTAATACGTTAACTGCAACACGTAGACAGAATAATATCAAGGATTAGAAAATTTAATCCTTCTTCAATCTAAACCTTAGTGCATTAAGCTTAATAAATCCTTCAGCATCTTGCTGATTATAATTTTTACCCTCCTCAAAAGTTGCAAGAGATTCCTTATAAAGACTAAAAGGCGATTTTCTACCAACAATCATGACCGAACCTTTGTAAAGTTTTAAGCGAACAGTTCCGGAAACATTTCGCTGAGATTCATCTATTAGATCCTGCAACATTTTTCTCTCTGGAGAAAACCAAAATCCATTATAAACAAGTTCTGCATACCTAGGCATTAGATCATCTTTCAAGTGCATTGCCTTTGCATCAAGAGTCAAGCTCTCCATAGCGCGGTGAGCTAAAAGTAAGACAGTGCCGCCTGGACATTCATATACACCTCTTGACTTCATCCCTAGAAAACGATTTTCAACAATATCAATCCTGCCTATGCCATTTGATCCACCAAGATCATTTAAACGACCTAGCAATTTTGCTGGGGACATTCTTTTGCCATCTAAAGAAATGGGATCACCACTTTTAAAACCTATTTCAAGGTAAGTAGCATGATCCGGAGATTCTTCAGGCGAAACAGTAAGAGAAAACATCTTCTCATCAGGCTCTTTCCATGCATCCTCTAAAATCCCACCCTCATAAGAAATATGAAGCAAATTAGAATCCTTCGAATATGGGGGTTTACCCGTTAAATCAAAATCAATAGGAATTTTATTTTTTTTCGCATACGACAGTAGTTCTTTTCTGGATTGAAAACCCCACTCACGCCAAGGCGCTATAACCGTAATCTCTGGATTTAATGAATAAAAACCCATTTCAAATCGAATCTGATCATTACCCTTTCCCGTAGAACCATGAGAAACGGCATCTGCTTTTACTTTCCTTGCAATTTCTATTTGTTTTTTTGCAATTAGCGGTCTTGCAATGGAGGTTCCTAGCAAATAGGATCCTTCATAAACTGCATTCGCCCTGAACATGGGAAAAACATAATCTCTGACAAATTCTTCTCTGAGATCTTCAATGAAAATTTTCTTTATTCCCATAGATTTTGCCTTGTCCCTGATCATTTCAAAATCTTCTTCTTGTCCAAGATTCGCTGTAAAGGTTACAATTTGGCAATCATAATTTTCTTTAAGCCAATGCAAAATGACTGAAGTATCTAATCCGCCCGAATAAGCAAGCACCACTGTTTTTACTTTTTTTTGTTTCATTTGCCTAACCTTTACATGCCTTAAAAACTGATTTGTAAGCAGCAGTAAAACCATAAAGTGAATAAGTATCCTTGGTATTTGTCCCTCTTGTTGAAGTCCCCTTGACTATCATCTTTGTGCCTTTTTTCATATGTTCTATAATACTATCTTCATCATGTTCATAAGACCATGCAATATCTGCGGTCTCTGTATGGGTAAAAAAATTAAAACTCTTTGCGCCAACAGAGAGTGTAACTTCACTGTCCATTTTATAATCATAGCCTGCTCGGATACTGATAACTCCCGCAGTAGTAGAATTTTCTTCTAGCACAACATGTAAATAGATTTCTCCACGTTTTTTATATTTCCCTTGCGACTTAGTAGGGAAACTTTGAATTAGACAAGGCCCAGTACTAAGTTGAAATGCTTGCCATTTTTTAAAGGTTCCTAATTCCTTATCTTTTAATTCCTCAGGAACATCTTCTGCAAATAATCTTGCTGGAAAAAATAACAAAGAAAAAACAGTAATAAAGATTCCAAAAGATTTAATAGACTTATCAAACACGTTCTCTTACTTTCCTTGATTCAAATAGTTGTGATTGTAGTTATACTAAAAAATAGATAATTAGTAATTTTTTCTTTAGAAAATATGTCAAAAAAAGATTTTTGTCAAAAGACGTTAACTTCTTTTTGGAAATCAGTTCCAAAGTATAGGAAAGCAATAATTTGGCAAATACTCTCAACATTATCTTTTGCGTTGATGGCTGTTGCCATAAAATCAGTAGGACAAAAGATAAATAGTTTTGAAATAGTATTTTTTCGTTGTCTTATAGGTCTAGTGATCCTGACACCTTTCCTATTAAGATTAAGACTTAGAGAAATTAAAACTAAATATTTTCCCAAACATATTGTAAGGGCTCTCTTTGGTTTTTTCGCTATGGTTTGTGGATATTATGCCATATCAAAGATTCCATTAGCCCAAGCAACTACTATTGCTTTCTCCAAAACATTATTTTTAATCCCACTGGCCCTAATAATCTTGAGAGAAAGAATCAATTTAAAGGCTTGGATGGCAACTTTTTTGGGATTCTTAGGAGTAGTAATCGTTATGCAACCAAATCAAATAGAATTTAACCCTGATACTTTGGTTGCTCTCGTTGGAGCATTAATGGTTGCTGGGAGTATTATTTCCATAAGAATTTTAACGAGAACAGAAAAGTCAGAGCAAATACTTTTTTATTACTCCTTAATTTCTACGCTATTTGCTGCGGTTCCCTGTTTTCTTTACTGGCAAACACCAACTGTAACTGAATTTTATTCTATAATTCTGGTAACAATATTTGCACTGTGTGGACAATTTTTTAATATCTGCAGTTTTCGAATAGCAGAAACAACTGCCATGGCTCCTTTTAGTTACTTGCGATTAGTATTTGCAATAATTCTGGGTTTTGTTTTATTCGAAGAAATACCGTCTCTACACACAATAATTGGCGCAGCAATTATAATAGGAACCACGCTATACTTAATAACCAACCAAAAAAAATCCCCACAAGAAGTATCAGGTGAATAATTCAAGAAATTACTAATTAGATGGAAATGTTGAGTTGATCAGATAGATAGGTCCATCTGGCTTTAAAATACTTTCAAATAATGTAAAATTTTTCACTGGAAATGATCTTGAGCGAAATAAAGCGTTGCCCTCAATGTAGTTTTGGAATCTAGGACTAGGTTTTCCGGCAAGACGAGCAATAGAAACATGTGGTGTAAATTTTCTTCTTCTAAATTTAATTCCAGTTTTGGTAACCGACATACTCACTTTCGATGCAAGTTTCTTCAGCTTTTCTTTCTCCCTAACACCGACCCAAATCGACCTAATGATTCCTGAGGATTCAAAAAAATTAATCCCGTTTAATGTTAATGAAAATTGGGAAAAACTAACTTCAGATAAACATTGGATTAGGTCATCGATATAACTTTCTTGAACCGGTCCTATAAATTGTAAGGTGATATGAAAGTTTTCCTTTTTAACCCACCGAGCATTTTCTAGCCCTGAACAAAGTAATAATAATTCATCACAGATGTCATAAGGAATTTTTAATCCAACAAAAAGACGAATCAATGAGCTCCTCCTATTACTTAAGGACTCGGGTTGGGATTTGATAAGTGTATTGCCTCAATATCACTTATCACTTCTTCACTCAAAGAAATACTAAGACTCTCAATATTGGATTTAAGCTGATCCATGGTTGTAGCGCCGATGATATTACTGGTCAAAAATGGTTGACAATTTATAAAGGCAAGTGACATTTGGGCTGGATCAAGATTATGCTTCTTAGCAATTGCTACATAGTCTGCAGTTGCTTTAACACTTCTGTCTTTTGTATATCTAGTGAATTGATCACCAAATAACGTTAACCTCGCTCCCTTAGGTTTTTGATCGCCAAGATATTTCCCACTTAAAACACCGAAAGCCAATGGAGAATATGCAAGTAAACCACAATATTCTCGTATAGCAATTTCGGATAAGCCTATTTCAAAAGTCCTGTTGAGCAAACTATAGGGATTCTGAATACTCACAATTCTTGGTAAATTATTTGTCTTAGACAATTCCAGAAACTTTGCCATTCCCCAAGGGGTTTCATTTGAGATTCCTATATAGCGGATTTTGCCTGACTTTTGTAAATCAGCCAGCACTTCTAACTGCTTCTCTATAGGGATAAAATCATCCTCCTCAGAATGTTTGTAGTCCAGG
>CAYMIQ010000025.1:0-8238 GCA_964390605.1 uncultured Rickettsiales bacterium | reverse complement strand
AAATACCAAATTTTTCTAACTGTCCTTCGTAAATTATTTATCTATATATTTTTTTAATTTTTTAAACGTACGAGCACCGTCATATTTTTCGCCGTTAATTATGAGAGTTGGTGTAGACTGGATCCTAAATTTTTTATCTGCCTCAATTCTAGATTGCAAGATTCCATCTTCTATAGCCTTGTTTCCAACGCAACTTTTAAACTCTTCTCTTCCAATCCCCCCTATTCTTGCGATATGACCAAGCGCTATAAAGGGATCTTTTGCTGTTGTCCATTTGTGTTGCTCTCTGAATAGAACCTTGAGAAAAGTAAAGAACTTTTTATTCCCTGAACATCGGGCGATCATTGAAGCTTTCAGTGCGTAATGGTCTAAAGGAAAATCACGATAAATAAATTTTAATTTCCCTTGGTCAATATACTCACTTTGAATTTTTGGGAGAACTTCATTGTGAAAAGCCGCGCAATGATTGCATGTTAGCGATGCATACTCAATTAATGTGATTGGTGCGTTTTCATCGCCCAAGACTTTTTCTGATAATGCTTCGATTGAATCGGCAACATCAGAGATGGCCATTTGTTGTGTTGGAAAAGAAAATAGGACTAAAAATACTAAAAATCTAAGTTTTTTTTCTAACAATACCCAACTCCAGAAGTTCCTCTACAACATATAGTATGTGGATATCAGTTTACATACATATATATGCCAATATACGCTTTGATTTTATTTAAGGCAAGTATGCTTTTCGCTTTTATTTATATGATTATTCTATTTTTCGATTGATTTTCTTAATTCTAAAAGAGCCGCCTTAAGTTCAGCATTTTTAATTTTGTCTATTTCCAAATTTTCGAACAAATTGCCCGTTTTTGGCTCTTTTTGACCCTTTTTAGCTCTAACTTTGACCTTTTTTTTACCCTCTTCAAACGGCAGTTGTTTCAGTTTTAGTTTTCCAATGGCACTGTAACCAAAATAGCTATTAATTTTATTAATAATTGAATCTTGGTGATATTGAATTTCCACTGCTATTGGCCCATCTACTAGCAGGGACAAGGTGCCATTGTTCCTGGATTTCGGCGGGAATGTTATCTTTATAGGCACACATTTTTTGTAAAAATTATCACCAATTATTAACTTCCAGCTTGTTACAATTTCGCTATGTAAGAACCCTCTTTTTTTGAATGTCTCAGAAGCTATCTTGGGCACGTAGTTAGAAATAGGCCTGAGACCCTTGGCTGATCTTTTAGGTGATTTATTGGAGAAGTAATTTTGCACCTTGGTAAGATAGCCTAAATTACGTTAATATCAATTTCAAATTTAGCTGAATTATTTTTTATTAGGTTATGGGTGGTAGAAGTAGCAAGATAATTAAAAAATTTAATGGCAAGAAGAAGATTCTGGCTATTAGTGCGTTGCTTAAGTGGTTTAGCGCTAATGGTAGAAGCCTCCCTTGGAGAACAGGTTATGAAAGGAGGGACATTTACCATGTTTGGCTGAGCGAAG
The DNA here is from genome assembly GCA_964390605.1 of uncultured Rickettsiales bacterium. GTDB lineage: Bacteria > Pseudomonadota > Alphaproteobacteria > UBA8558 > UBA8558 > UBA8558. The sequence goes on along the minus strand of CAYMIQ010000025.1, from coordinate 6,741 downwards.
TTATGCTACAGCAAACAAGAGTTGAGACAGTCATTCCATATTATACTGATTTTATCAAGAGATGGAAAAATTTTACATCCCTGGCTAATGCCAATATGAAGGAAGTTTTAAAGGCATGGCAGGGGATGGGTTATTATAGAAGGGCACATAATTTGCATCGCTGTGCTATTGAGGTATCTAAAAAATTCAATGGAAAGTTACCTAGCAGAAGGGATGACTTGCTCAAACTGCCGGGAATTGGAGAATATACCGCATCTGCGATTTGTTCCATAGGTTACGGGCAGCCAATTTTAGCTGTGGACGGCAATGTAAAAAGAGTACTTGCAAGGTTATTCTTCTTATATTCGTTTCATAAAGATCAGGATTCCTTACTGAGAGAAATTGCAAACAATTTTCTTTCTAATAAAAAATCAGGCGAGTTTCAGGAGGCGATGATGGATCTTGGCTCAATGATATGTAAACCAAAGAATCCTAAATGTGATATTTGCCCACTAAGAGGCTATTGCTTATCTTTTAAAAATAAGCAATTTAATCTAAGAAACCACTTCGTTAGGAAAAAGGATCTTCCAAGAAGAAACGGGGTGGTGTTTTGGTGTTTGCGGAAAGATGGATCGGTTTTTGTTAGCAAGAGGAAAAGTGATGGATTGTTGGGAGGGTTCATGGAATTTCCTTCTGTGGGTTGGGATTTATCACATGCACCCAAGAGACTTTCAAATAAAGATCTCTTTCAGTCTGCACCCTTTGAGTCTCAATGGTTAGAGTTACCGGATAAAATCCACCACACGTTTAGTCATTTTCACTTAGAGCTCAAAATCTGGAAAGGGAGAATTAATCCTAAAAATGTGGATTTATCGAAAAGAAATGGTATTTGGATTAAGCCTGTACAATTCAAGCGCTATCCATTTCCCACGTTGATGAAAAAAATTGCACAATATGTTCAAAAAATTAATTAGAATTATAAAATGAGATTTATAGTTTTTTCTTTAGTGCTCTTTCTGTATCCTGCCATTGCTCTGACTGAACCTATAGGTGTGGATCAGGAGGATGCCAGGTCTGCTGTTGAGTCAGGGCAGATTATGCCTCTTGAAGATATTTTGCGCAAGATTCGTAGTAGTTTTGGAGGAAAAATTCTTGAGGTTATCCTCAAGGATCATGAAGAAGGTTTGCATGGATGGGTATACAACATTAAAATCTTTACTGAAAAAAATGATGTTATTTTATTAAGCGTTGATGCCGGTACAGCGACTGTGTTAAAGGTTGAGGGCAAAGTAGAACCATGAGCTCGAGATATAAAAAATGAGAATATTAGTCATTGAAGACGAAGTTTCTCTTGCTGAGCAGATTAAAAAAACTTTATCAGATGCTGGATATACTGTTGATTTAGCACATGATGGAGAAGAAGGGCATTATCTTGGTAGCAACGAATCTTATGATGCAGTTGTGTTAGATTTGGGCTTGCCAAAGATTGACGGTCTAACTGTTTTAGAAAAATGGAGATCAGAAGATAAGAAGATGCCCGTGCTTATTTTGACTGCAAGGGACCAGTGGAGCGATAAGGTTGCAGGTTTTGACGCAGGGGCCGATGACTATGTTACGAAGCCTTTTCAAACGGAAGAAGTACTCGCACGATTGAGGGCGCTTATCAGGCGATCCTCAGGGCATGCTAAATCTACTATTTCTTGCGGTCCTGTTGTGTTGGATACACGATCGTCCAAAGTGCTGGTTAATAACTCACCTATTAAACTGACTGCACAGGAGTATAAGATAATTGCCTATCTTATGCATCATCAGGATAAAGCTGTTTCAAGAACCGAACTTACAGAGCATGTATATGACCAAGATTTTGATAGAGACTCTAACACTATCGAAGTATTTGTTGGTAGGTTAAGAAAAAAACTTGGCGTAAACATAATAATGACAGAGCGTGGTTTCGGTTATAGATTGCGCTTCGAAAAAAATGAAAACTAACTCCCTAGCTTTCCGATTAGTTATTTTGGCCACTGCTTGGATTATTGCTGTAGTTATCGTTGGCTTCTTTTCATTGTCGGCAATTTTTAAGAATATGGCTGAAAGTTCTTTTGATAGCCGTCTTGAAATACTCCTAGGCTCTCTAATTTCAGGCGCTAGAGTTAATGAAGGAAACCTAGTGTTAGTACAAAGTCTTTTAGATCCGCGTTTTCAGCAACCGTATTCAGGATGGTATTGGCAAATTACTGATTCAAATGGTCCTATACTAAGATCTCGATCACTATGGGATCAAGCCTTTACACCTGACTTTAAACTCTCAGGCACTACAGATAAATTTTCAAATGAACAAAGAATTGGTGAAAAAGATTTCAGAGCATTGAGTCGTAATATTTCATTGCCAGGCTCTAACCAGCAATTTAATTTTTTGATTACCAATACAACTGAAGAAATAGCTGATCGAGTTGACGAGTTTAACAAATTGCTTTTCTGGTTTCTTGCTCTTTTGAGTTTTGGTTTGATTGTTGCAGTTTTTATTCAAGTAAGATTTGGCTTAAGGCCATTGGATAAAATTCAATCATCATTGAGCTCTATTCGGTTGGGTAAGGCGAAATTTTTAGGAAAAGATTTTCCGTTTGAGATTCGACCTTTGGTTCGTGAAATCAATGGTCTCCTTAAACATAACTCTGAAGTTTTGATTAGAACAAGAACGCATGTAGGCAACTTGGCCCATGCACTCAAGACACCACTTAGTGTGCTTTCCAATGATCTGAAAAAAAAGAATTCTTCTTTGTCTAAAAATTTGGAGACGCAAACGCAAAAAATGCAATCATTTATTAATCATTACTTGTCTCGTGCCAAAATGGCCGCTAGTGGTAATGTTTTGGGGAATCGAACAAAAGTATTGCCCGTTTTAGAGGATTTAAGAAGGACGCTCAAGCGCATTCATTCTGATCGCGCTATCGAGCTTGAAATTCATTGTAAGCCTTTATACTTTTTTCGTGGAGATAGACATGATTTAGAAGAAATGATGGGGAATTTACTAGACAATGCTTGTAAGTGGGCTAGATCAAGAGTTTGGATCATTGTTGAAGAGAGCAGTAAGTTTCTAAAAATAACTATTGAAGATGATGGTCCAGGTTTAGAAGCAAAATTTATTAGAGAAATTTTTACTAGGGGTAAGCGCTTCGATGAAAAGAGACCGGGTAGTGGATTGGGCTTATCTATTGTTAAAGATACAATTACTTTATATGGAGGAAGTGTAGAGGTGAGAAATTCTAAGAAAAAAGGGAAGGGGCTCGTTGTTTCGCTCGCACTTCCCGTGGAGTCAGTTACGTCCTAACTTTGAATGTTTTTCTATGATGTGGAGATAAGCCATAGGATTTAATTTGCAGAATGTGCTCTGCTGTTCCGTAACCTGCATTTCTTTCCCATCCGTAGTTAGGGTAATCAACTGCTAGTTCTGACATTATTTTGTCACGTGTAACTTTCGCCACAATTGACGCTGCAGCAATAGAGAGACACTTGCTATCCCCTTTTTTTATTGTTTTCGTGCGACACGGTATTTTTGGGGAAAAGTTTCCATCTATTAATGCATAATCGGCTGTAATATGTAAGTTGTCAAAGGCACGCTTCATTGCAAGTAGGCTTGCTTGTAGTATGTTGATCTTATCTATTTCGGATACACTGGAGTGTCCTATTCCGATATCACTATAATTCAGCAACTTCTTGTAAAGAGCCTTTCTTTTTGTTGGTGATATTTTCTTTGAGTCATCTATATTCTTGGAAAGTGATTCTGGGATCCGTCTTTGGTCAATTATGACAGCCGCTGCTGTCACTGGCCCCGCTAACGATCCTCTTCCTACTTCATCTATCCCAGCAACCTGTTGACCAACAATTTTTTCGATTATTAAACTAGGCATATGTAGATTTTGCTCTATTAAAGTCTTGGTATTAATTCAGTAAAATTACATGGTCTAAATCGAGAATCTAGTTGCCACTTTAGAATTTCATCCCACGCATCTTGGCAGGCGCCTGGTGATCCAGGCAGTGCGAATAAAAGTGTACCTTTTGATATTCCTGCAATTGATCGTGACTGTATTGTTGATGTTCCAATTTTCTTGAAACTAACCATCCTAAAAATTTCACCGAACCCTGCTATCTCTTTTTCAAAGAATTCCCTGAATACTTCTGGCGTTACATCTCTTGCAGTTATGCCGGTTCCACCAGTTGATATAATTGCTTGGATATTTTTGTTTACTAGCCATTGTTTTATTTCTTTTCGAATATCTTTTTTTGTATCTTTGACGATCTTATTATCAGCAACTTTATGACCGGATTTATTTATCAGTCTTGTAAGAAGTTTACCAGATTTGTCACTCTTACTATCTCTAGTATCAGAAATTACTAGGATGGCGATATTAATTTTCCTAAAACTAGCTTTCCTATCTATTCTTACTTTCTTCAAGTTTTTTTACCTTTGGTCCAAATGAACGTATTCAGGCCATTCTCCAGATGCCAATAAGTCTAGGGAAGCCTTGTCCTGACCTAAAATTTCTCTGTAGAACCAGATATTGTTGAAAATTTTTTTTACATATCCTTTTGTTTCGCGAATTGGGATCATCTCAATAAATAGTAGAGGATCGTTTAGAAAGTTCATTTTTTTTTGCCACTTTGCTAAGTTTCTGATACCAGAATTATAAGCTACTGACATAAAAACTAAATTATTATTGATTGATTTTCTTTTTAATAATTTTGAAATATATTTTCTTCCAAGCTCGATATTCTTTTCTGCTTCCATCAATTGCCATCTCCCAAGGTATCGTATCTTTTGTTGTTTTGCTACCGACATTGCGGTTCTAGGGAGGATTTGCATTAATCCTCTGGCGCCCGCCCTACTTTTTGCGGAAGCATTAAACTCGGATTCTTGTCGGATTATCGCATATATTAATGCTCTATCAATATTCTTGCTATCTTTGAGATTCCATTTTGGTATAGGGAATAGGGCTTGGTAAAATTTCTTTTCATCTGGATCGGAATCTTTTGCTAACTTCATCGCGAGTCTTGGAAGTTTCATATCTACGGATAAGCTTAGTAGAGGTAAGTAGAATTTTCTTGGATTATCAGAGTATAGGATTATCAATTCTTTTTCTGCTAATTCGTGTTGTTTAATTTGCAGTAAAGCAAAAGATCGCGCTCCTCTTTTTTTCTCGCGTATCTCATCTAGTTCAATCTTTTTTATTGAAGGCATAGAATTGTTTGGCAGCTTGATAGGTAGATTTAGGTTTCTTCTAGCGAGATTGCCGTAAAAAGTATCCGAATATGCAGCTGTAATTTTTAGCCATTTGATGGTTTCTTCTGGTTTCCGATTAATTAAATTTGCCCGGGCTAACCAATAAGTACTTTTTGCTAGTACCGATTTAGGAATATTTTCTAGTTGAGTAATCCTTTCGAGATATGTAATTGATTGATCAAATTTTCCCAGCTTCCACTTCACAAGGCCGGCGATCCAAAGACTGGAATGAAGATGATTTTTAGAAAGGTTAACAGATCTTTGGGAGAAGCGCTCCGCAAGATTAATTTTCTCAGAATAAAGATAGCCAAGCGCGATTTTGTTGAGTAGTTTTGCTTTCATGCTACCACCCAAACTTTGGTAAGACCGATCTTCTTCTAAGAAGTTCACTGCTTTTGTTACTTGATCTTTTTTTAGAAATCTTGAAACTTTTCTTCGCAGCTTCGCATACGCTATCCTTTCTTTCTTGCTGTATTTCTCTTTTGCGGTATTTGTCTGTGGACTAAAATAATTAGGCACATAAGCAGGAGCACTGGGCTTGAATTTCAAGATTTCATCTTTTGGTTTTCGCCTCAGAGCTAACTTATATATCCGACGTGACTGAGGGTGATCTGAATATTTTTTCATCCAGTCTTTGAGCTCTTTATATTTTGATCGATACTTAGTGGGGTGTAAATAACGCTGTGCCATTACATGACCTATGAGAATTTTGTTTTCCAATTTTTTAATTTCTATATTTGCTTTATTCCACGCACCGTCTTTTTGGAGAGAAAAGATTCTTTCGTAAGTTTCAACATCATCCTTTTTCAGGTATTTTAGTAGTTTCGAGATTTCAGGATGATTACCAATCAAATGTTTATTGTTTGCTTCTGCATGGGCAGAAGGTGCCATGTAGATCCCTATGATTACAAAATATATAATCAAGAAAATAAAGTTTAATTGGAAATTTTCGTTAGTCTTTTTCATTGCCAGATGGTTCTCTAGACGTTTTTTATTTAATTTCTATAATATTTTTACATTTCTGTTGGATTTTTCGAAGATCTTCCCAAACCTTCTCTTTCTGGCCGGGGGATCGCAACAAATATGCAGGATGGAAAGTAGGGATTACATTAGCCACGATCTTTTTGTTGTTTATCTTGTAATCATACCACTTACCTCTCAGCTTTGTGATTCCGTCACTAACATTTAATATGCTTTTTGCAGAAACACTTCCTAAAAGGATAATAATTTTTGGTTCAATAATCTCTATATGCTTTCTTACAAAGGGCAAGTAAAGGTCAATCTCCTCTTTGCTGGGCTGTCTGTTACCTGGTGGTCTCCAAGGAACAATATTTGTTATATATATTTTTGACCGGTCTAAATTAATAAATCCTAGCATCTTATCAAGTAACTTCCCACTTTGTCCCACAAACGGCTTTCCTAATCTATCCTCATCTGCGCCTGGAGCTTCACCTATTAGCATTATTTTTGATTTAGAGTTGCCG
>CAYMIQ010000024.1:0-8283 GCA_964390605.1 uncultured Rickettsiales bacterium | reverse complement strand
TTTTTAACGCAGATACGTAAACTACATCTATGCCCTTTAACATGAATAAGCTTCTTTCTATTCTTAAATCTAAATCACGTTGAAAAGAACGTTTATCTTTCAGTAAATCAATCTTATTGACTATCACTACAATCCCCTTGCCTTCCTGAAGAGTCCTTTGCGCAATTCTTAAATCTTGCTTTTGTAAAGAAGCGGAATCAATGACCAAAAGCACCAGATCAGATCTTCTAATAGAGCGAAGTGTTTCTTTCGAGCTAAAGCGTTCAACTTTCTTGGTTATGTGGCTTTTCTTCCTTAAACCAGCGGTATCACATAGATCAATCTTCTTATTCTTATATCTCCATCCAACAACAACACTATCTCTTGTTAATCCAGGGAGATCATCAGTCAATAACCTATCCTCACCCACTAGTGCATTAATCAGCGTAGATTTTCCTGTATTTGGGCGCCCTACGATAGAAATTTTAATTTGAGCATCAACTTCAGTAACAGAAATATCTTCTTCCATATCTTCTTTATGATTAGAAAAATCTCGCAAATATTGGCCTACCGCATCAAGTCCTAAACCATGTTCGGCGGAAAGAAAAATAACGGGGCGAAGGTTAGAAGATTGTATTTTTTGATAATTTTCTTTAGCCGCGCTAGTATCCGATTTATTAAGAACAATAACTATTGGTTTATCAAATTTCTTTAACCACCTAAAGAGCACGTCGTCCCTGTGAGAAAGTCCAATCTTTCCATCGATTACCAAGAAAACAACATCCGCGTCCTTAATGGCAACTGCTGTTTGATTATTCGTTTTAATATCTATTTTTCGTTTGCTGGCCAGATTTAGCGCCGCAGTATCTACCAAGCTAAAGCTTTTCTTGCCCAACATAAACATGCCCTCTACCCTATCTCTAGTAACATTTGGCTCACTATCGACAATGGATAATTTTTTTCCAATCAAGCGATTAAAAAGCGATGATTTTCCAACATTGGAACAGCCAATTATAGCAATTCTTAAACCCATGAAATTACTTAAACGCGACTAATTCAGCGCCATCCGTTAATATGTAGACAAAGCCATTAGCAATAACAGGGGAAACATTAATAGGATCATCAAGACTAACTCTTCCTAAAAATTTTCCGGTATATGGAGAGATTGACAAAATGTTGCCATTCGACCCTGTAAGAAGCAGTCTATCTTGCACTAGAACCGGCCCATGCCATACTATTGGATCGCTCAGGTCATCTGGGTCCTCATACATAGGAAGTTCCTGGGACCAGACCAAAATGCCATCCTCTCTTGTTAAACAGATTATTGTCTGATCTGTTGTCACTACATAAATAAATTGTTTTGTTACCCACGGTGTTTGGATACTACCTATTTCCTTAGCCCAGACACGTGCTCCAGTATATAAGTCCAACAACGCCATAAGACCGCCGTGACCAACTACTACAGCTTGATTCTTGTATATTACCGGATGTGCCCGAATATCAGATATCGAGGAAATAGGATCAAGACCCCCCTTAGAAAATAAATTGTCTGACCACAACATAGTCCCGGTATTGGCTTTAACGGCCTGCACCTCACCGGAAGAAAATGGAACCAGGATAACCCCATCATGAGCAGCGGCTGTTGCGCCGCCTAGAACAGACGTGCTTTCTAAACTTCCCCTTTGACTCCAAATCCTCTTGCCATCTTTGTAATTAAAAGCAAAAACTTGGTTATCAATAGTAATGACAATTATCTTATCATCATAAATCAGAGGCGAAGATCTAATCGGGGCCGAAACGGTATTTTCCCAAATAATATTTCCGTTACTAGAATCGAGTGAATAAATCTGAGCAAAACCCGTGGTAACGAACAGCTGACCTTTATAAAAAGATAAACCTCCGCTTAAGTTAATATCCTCGTCACCACCTTCAATTTCTATATCCCAAAGATCTTTTCCACTTGAAGAATCAAAGGCGCTTACAACATTTTCAACATCGATAGTAAACACTTTGTTCTCTGCCACTACCGGGGAAGATAAAAGAGCCGCATCGCTACCTCCAGCAGATCCAATATCTGCATCCCACACTTGTTGCAGAGCAGTATTTGAAAACAAATGAGGCATGAAATGAGTTGCCGCGCCTCCAGGTTGAGGCCACTCGGTATTTTTCCTAGGCTTGTCCAGGTAAACTCGTATTTTCACGAAATCAAGACCCGGATCTAACTGCCCTCGATCAGTAAGTACGGACTCACGTTTTCCAGGAAGGATTTCTTCTTCTTCCTCAAAAAAATCACCTATTGTATCGCAACCGATAGTAATCAGGAAAAGAATTGCAAAAAGAAATCTATAAAGAGTTAAGAATCCGGAAAGATTATTTTTGGTTCTTTTCTCCAAGTATTGCAAGCATGTCATTGGCTCTCGTCCTAACCCCCTCAGGTGCCGCATGATCCTCTGCCAGGGTATTAAATATCTCTATTTGTTTCTCTCTGTTCTTTTGTTTGGCAAAAAGGAAACCTCTTAATTCCAAGGCATTATAGTACCAAGGGTTTTCCTTGGAAGCTAATCTTTCTATTCTTTCTTCAAGTGTTTTTGAATTGGCTGCATCAAATTCTAGATAAATTATCATCAATGTCGCCAAATCTCGGAAGTTTTTATCTAAAGCCCTTTTCTCCAATGAGCTATAAATTTCCAGCGCCCTCTCTTTATCTCCGTTCTTTGCATAGAGACTTGCGGCCTGAAACAAAGATAAAGTTTTGTACCCAGGGTTTGTCTTTTCCGTTAATACTTCAAACAGATCAATAGATTCATCAAGATTTCCCTCGCCTGCAAGATTCATGGCCTCAGAAAACTGGACACCCCAATTCTGCCTTTGTGTTTTATCATATTCCTTATATCCAATAACAGCGGATGTAATGATTACAACACCGGCTAGTATTCCAATGACATATGGTCCTATTCTCTTCCATATTTTTGCTAACCGTTCTTCGCGCAGCTCTTCATCTACTTCTTTAAAAAGATCATCCATCACTTACCTCCACTTGATTGAACATCCCATGCTTGGAAACTGTTCTTTAGGCCCCTGCCCCGTTCTAGATATTTCTGACATCGCCTCAAATAATTCCCTTTTTGCATCAGGCACCAGGTTCATTTTTGATTCGTCAAGTCTGCCACGATACTGGAGACCCAAATCATTATCAAAACCAAAAAAATCCGGTGTACATACTGCATTGTATTTTTTTGCCACCTCCTGACTCTCGTCAATGACATATGGGAAACAAAAATTATGTTTTTTAGAAAACAACTTCATATTATCAAAAGAATCCTCTGGGTAGCTCTTAGTATCATTCGACATAATACCTATCGCGCCAATTCCATATTCTTGAAGATCGTGAACGGTGGAATTTAACCGTTCAATAATCGCCTGAACATAGGGGCAATGATTACAGATAAACATAACAAGGGTTGCCTTGCTTCCTTTTGCACTCTCTAGAGTGTGATGCTGTCCATCCGTGCCCTTAAGTTTAAAATCCTGCGCTTCCCAACCAAAATTGCAAATAGGGGTTTCCTCTGCCATTGTTTTGCTCCATATTGATACGGTTAAAAGATAACAATTTATATTACATCCCAAACCATGAAAAACATCATCGAGTTTAACGACTATTTAAGGAAAAAAAATAAAAAACACAAGTACACAAGCTTCAGCAAGGCGGAAATGGAGAAAATTATGTCCATATATAGCAAAAATGTTGCGGCGGGAATCTGGAAAGACTACGCAATTACCTTTGCTGACAACCTTGCTGTTTTTTCCATTTTTAAGCGAAGCTCCGAAAAACCCATTTACTCTATTGCAAAAATTGCAGGTAAATCAGCTGATAAGGCAAAGTTTAGAATCACGCTGAGTCAAAAGGTTCTGAAGAACTGTAAATCGATGGAAGAGGTTGTCAAAGTCTTTAAAAATCCGGATTTCTTGAAACCGTTAAGGATAAAGCTTTAATTTACTCTTTTTTCTTCATAAAAGCACTGTAGCCACTGGAAAACTTAGAAGCGCTTGCAATTCGTTGGATTCCCATCACTCCGTTAAAAATGAAGTCTTTACGGCCGTTATTCCATTCGATACTGACCCCACTTTCATCTGCTTTCCACATACCTTCCCATCCGTCACCGTAATCACTATAAGCAGATCCATCGTCTCTTAGGGTAATCGTAAACTCTGATCTGTATTGATCCATCGTCTCCCAAACTCCAGACCAGTCCGCTAACAGGGAACTCATTGAATAAAAGAGGAAAACGAGAAAAATAAGGACAAATTTAAACATTGCTAAATTTTTTAGCTTCAGCTTCAAAATATTACTTTTTTATGATTTCATCAAACGCTCTAAATACTTGTATACCTGAATGTATTTTACAATTTGGAAGTTCATTTAAAACATCTAATCTTTTTTTCACCATCCATAAAACATCTTGAAACCCAATTTTATGTCTCATCATACTTGTTCCTGAAAATCTGGGATTAATTTCAAAAATTTTAGGAGCATCCGAATCTAATCTTAATTGTACATTAATAAAAAAATCATGATTGATAGCATTCGAAATTTTATATAATAAATCACTAATATGCTTGTTTTCTACAACTTCGATTTTTACTGTATTACTTCCTTCAAGTTTTCTTTTCATGATTAAATGATTCACTTTTTTATTTATTTTAATAATCGCACACGTGTATTCATTATCAGTAAATGGAATATATTTTTGAGCAACATAATTGTTTTTTGAGTTATTTTTGTAGTTATCTAACCTATTCATATCACGAACTAACTCATAGTTTTGATTGCCATGCCCATATCTAGATTTAACAAAAACTGGGAATTGATTTGATTTCACCTCATGAATATCAACTGTTAGTAGGGCGTCAGTATTATTATCTTTCAACCAATGGTAAGTTGATAATTTATCCAAAAAAGTATTAAGCAAAAAATTTTCATTTACTATAAATTTTTTTGTACAAAAATTATTTTCATTTGATATTTTCTTTAATTCGGGTTCCGTAACACATATGACCAATTTTGGGTTGATATCAGCTACTAATTTTTTTAAATTTTCTATGTAGCTTTTTTCATTTGCATTTGGCAAATAATAAATATCATCATAAATATCCTTTGCAGGCCATTCACCGTTACAATCCGTTCCAAATATTTTAAAATCATTCATTGATTCTTTTAAAATTCTACCAATGCTTAATCCAATATCACCATTGGCACCTGTCACAATAATTGAATTCATTTTTTTGTCCTTTGAAGTACGTTTGACAAATATTTGTTTTCAGGTTCGTAATGTTCAACCATTTTTATAACGTTATCAAAATTATAATTTTCTCTATAAAATTTAAACTTATCTTTTATTGTATCCCAAAATAACCAGCATGCTCCGGGAATACAATCTCTGGGTTGACCAACTGAGCCAGGATTTATAATAATTTTATTTTCTAACTCAATATACATTGGATAATGAGTGTTTCCTGTTATGATTATTTCAGCATCAACTTTATTAAGTTTATCTCTAATTCTTTTATCCATATCAGGGTATATATATAAAGAATTATCCCAAGGTGACCCATGGCATAATAAAACGCGTTTATTATTAATCTTAGTAATCCTTTTTGTCTGAAGAGATTTTAAAAATAAAATTTGCTTATGCGTTAATTCTTTTTGAGCTTTTTCAAAACCAATTTTAAATTTAAATTCACTGGCTTTAAATTTACCATTTAAAAAAATATCTTCATGATTTCCTTTAATAACCAAACAATTTAAACTTTCAATCATGGATAATACTTGTGATGGTTGGTAATAGTATCCAATTAGATCACCAGCAATCATAAAAAAATTAACATTCTTTTGTTTAGCTTTTTTTAAGACAATTTCGAGTGCCTCAGCATTTGCGTGTATGTCAGCTAAAATAGCAATTTTCATAACTCTTCTTTTAACCAATAATTGAAAGGTTTTGTTTTGCCAAAATCATTACTTCGTTTAATAATTTGATCTTTTATTTCATAATCAGATTTAGTAAAAATGGGTACAAGGTTTTTATTTCTATGATTACATGCTTGAGAAATCATTTCTGAAAAACTAAGTATTTCTGTTCCTGATAATAAATGAACTCCTGAAATACCTCTCTTGATTGTATTAATAATATCGTTTGCAGCATCATTAACGTGGATGTAATTTCTTTTTGCATCTCCACTAGACTGAATAATTGGCCGTTCATTATTTGATATAGCTTTTAAGTTTGCATTAAGCCTTAAATGGTTTGGTCCATTAATACCATAAATACCGCCAAATCTAAGAATTGTAAATTTACAACCCGAAGATTTAATCATTTCGTCAGCTAACCACTTGCTTTTGGCATAGTCACTGTCAATTAAAACTGGTGAATTCTCATCTATATTTTCTGTATATTTTCCATAAATAGTTGCCATCGAAATTTGGATTAAATGTTTAGAGTTTTTCTTTGCCCAGGATGCAAATATTGATGGAACAACAACATTAAGATCATATTGATTTGAAAGAACAGCATTACCAAAATCTACACAAGCTGCACAATTGACTATAACATCAGGATTAACTTCGTATATCATTTTTAATAATTGATCATAGTTTGTTAAATCTATGTTTATATATTCTTTAAATTTACTAGAATTAGACGTAGGTATGCAGGAATACCCAGAAGTAACTCTCAACAATTTATGGATATAAGAGCCTAGAAACCCTGAAGCACCTGTAACCAAAACTTTTAGATTTTTTTTCAACTATATACTTCTTCTAATCAACGAACACTGAAAACATTGTAACTACGAAATGTAATAAAAACAATGATTTAGGTGCTGTGAATTATTCCCACTCAATAGTACTCGGTGGCTTAGAGGTAATATCGTAGACTACCCGATTAATTCCCCTCACTTCATTAACAATTCGAGTGGAAACTTTGCTTAAAAATTTGTGGTCAAATTCAAAAGAATCCGCTGTCATTCCATCAGAAGAAGTTACCGCCCGTAGTGAGCAAACATAGTCATAGGATCTTTGATCGCCCATAACCCCAACCGTCCTGACAGATAATAAAACCGCAAAGGCCTGCCAAATTTTGTCATAGAGTCCTGCTGCGTGAATCTCCTCCAGATAAATCGCATCTGCTTTTTGCAAAATCTTTATTTTCTCATCGGTGATTCTTCCCATGATTCTCACAGCTAATCCAGGACCGGGAAATGGATGCCTGCGAACCAACTCCTTACCAAGGCCAATCTCAATACCAAGCTTTCTGACTTCGTCTTTAAACAATTCTCTCAAAGGTTCGATAAGTGCCATTTTCATTCTTTTCGGAAGACCACCAACATTGTGATGTGATTTAATAACCGCAGTTGGGCTTCCAGAAAATGACTGGGATTCTATTACGTCGGGATACAGTGTCCCTTGGGCAAGAAAATCCGATTTACCGATCTTTTTTGCCTCCTTTTCGAACAAATTAATAAACGTTTTTCCGATAATTTTACGTTTCTTTTCGGGATCGACGGTATTGGATAATCTGTTGATAAAGATTTTTGATGCATTGACGTGAATTAGGGGAATTTTGTACTCTTTTTTAAAAAGAGAAATGACCTGTTTTGCTTCATTTTCTCTTAATAGCCCCGTATCTATAAATACGCATTTTAACTGTTTACCTACAGCCTCATGTAATAGTTTTGCAACCACAGATGAATCAACTCCCCCAGATACCCCGCAAATCACTCTTTTGTTGCCGATTTTGTTCCTGATTTCGCCAATAATTTTCTGATGGAAGCTTTTCATGCTCCAGCGACCTGAACATTTAGCTATATTATGGGTAAAATTTCTCAGTAACCTTGAGCCATCTGGCGTATGAACTACTTCGGGATGAAATTGTAAACCGTAAAACCGTCTCTTCTCATCCGCAATTGCAGCATAAGGAGCCGATTTGCTGATCCCAACAGAAGCAAATCCTTTTGGAATATTAACCACACGGTCGCCATGGCTCATCCAGACTTCTTTGGAATTTCCCCTCTTCCAAACGCCACGAAAGAGACTGCAGTTTGATTTTACCTTCAAAAATGCCCTGCCGAACTCCCTGTGACTGGATTTTTTCACCTTCCCACCTAATTGGGCACACATGGTTTGTTGTCCGTAACAAATACCAAGAACAGGTGTGCCCATACGGAAGACAACATTTCTTGCCTTTGGGGTGCTCGCGCTTGTCACTGAAGAAGGGCCACCTGAGAGAATAATTGCTTTTGGATTAAAAT
>CAYMIQ010000023.1:3849-8343 GCA_964390605.1 uncultured Rickettsiales bacterium | reverse complement strand
TCCGTTTTAGTCTCTTTTTGACTTGTCTCTCATGGGTATTGTCGGAATCCCGTAGTCCTCTAAAATTTTTTTCACCTCTTTTTTGTTTTCTCTTAGGAATGTGTTCAATTTTCTTTTCCAATCGATCTCACCAGCGCGCACGCCCATGCTCATGAAATAATCATTTCTTCCCAAGCCTTTAAGTTTCCCCTCTCGCTTAATAGTTTTCATTGGAATAACTGTCACATCTAGGCCATGTTTTTTTCCATAATAGGCACCAATCGGTCCAGACAGCAAAGCTATATCTATTAGTCCACTCTCTAAATCCTCAATCATTCTTTCGTTTGGATTTTCGACGAGAGTATTGTAGGTAAGATTGTAAGGACGAACACGAGACATTAGGTTAAATGCGTGAAGATCAATATTTGGCGGAGTGCCGGCGATTGTTCCTATCCGAAGGTTAGCCATCTCTGGGTGATCAATTCTATCGACTTGAATTCCCGAGTCTTTTCTGTAAATAATTGAATAGGCATATCGGTAGTAGGGGTTTGTATTTAAAACTTTTCCGCTACCTGTAGGGATGCCGATGATTACGTCGCATTTTTTCTTGGTTAAAGTATTGTGAACAAAACCAATGGCGGAGGGGAACCAAGTGTAAGTTAAGGGTTTGTCCAGCCATTCAGACAAAAGATTAGCAATCTGATTTTCAAAACCTTCTTTCTTTCTGTTTGAAAATGGCAAATTATTTGGATCAGCACAAACTCTTAGATTTTCAGGATCAACTGCTTCGATTGCGGTTTTGCTTCTCGCGTCAACATCGGTTGTTTGAGTTAAAAACAATACTGCTAACAAAGCGCCAGTTAACGGGTAATTTCTTTTCTTTACTTTTTTCATATTCATAGAAAGTAATTTAATCAAAAAAAATAAAAATTCTAGTTATTTCAAAAAAAACGGCTGTCTCTAAAATGAGGCAACCGTTTTTTGATTCTAAAAGTACGCAAGTAGTTACTTTTTCTTCTTATTTTCCTCAAATACAGTTTTAGCGTGTTGAGGCCAGTCTTTCATTTCAAGTTTTTTCGGCCTTTTGGGTGGAGGATGTTGAAGAGCACCGTCCCCCATCGCTTTCAGATATCGATAAATATCTTCCAAATGACCTGCAACATTGGGATTGTCTCCAAATGCTGGCATTACGTTACCAACTTGTGCACCTTGCGTTGAGTCTCTTCCATTAATTGCAACTGCGAAGAAATCATCCCATGAAATATATTGTACTGATTCGCGAAGTGCTGGAGCATATGAACTTCCTCTACCCTCAGGACCGTGACAAACATGGCATTCAGCGTGGTAGCGCCTCCAGCCATTAAATGTTGTCAGATCGACCAAATTATCTTTTACATAATACTGAGGTTCACCTTCTGCGTTGTATCCCTCGTCATCCATGTCGTCTGAGTTATTTACGGCTCCTTCCTTTGTCTCAAAGTCATAAGCCTTATTTTTGTGATGATCAGCCTTTGCTAATGGAAAGATTAATCCAAGTCCAAATAACAGCACAAGTGCTACGATAAATGCATGGAGAGCATTCCTTTTTATAGACTTTAACATAATTTTTATTTCCCTTTCCCCTAGTGTCGATTGTCTTATCTTGTACTAAAAAACCTATACCGTTGGTTGTTTCTTTTCAAGAAGATTTCTAAATATTCAAGCTTAAAAAAAAGCCCGACATCCGAAAATGCCGGGCTATTTTTTGTAAACGTCTCTTAACTTACGGAAGATGGAAGACAGTTAGTACGCCTCCAAGATCTGTAAAGTTAGATAGAGCTGCATAAGCTCCAACAGCGCCAAGACCAGCAGTTGGATCAGTTAGTCCAGCAGCAAGACCGATTCCGGCCCAACCACCAACACCACTGAGTACACCAATATACTGTTTGCCATTGTGTGCCCATGTATTTACGTTACCGATGATTCCAGAAGCGGTTTTGAACTTATAAAGTTCTTTACCATCTTTCTGATCAACGCACTTGAGGTAGCCTTCAAGTGTACCGACGCATGCAATACCGCCAGCTGTAGTTAGAACACCTGACCAAACTGAGAAAGGCTCATCATTTGACCAGACGATCTTACCTTTAGCAGCATCCCAAGCAATAAATGCACCAAGGTGTGTACCACCAGGTGCTGGGAACATACTAAGGGTTGCGCCAACGTATGCATTACCTGCAACGTAGTCTACCTTAAATGGTTCATAGTCCATGCAAACATGGTTTGTTGGAACATAGAAGAGACCAGTCAGAGGAGAATACGCAGCTGGCTGTTGGTCTTTAGAACCAAGAGCAGCAGGACAAATGTCCTTAGTATTTACGTCTTCACCTTGAGTAGCTGTGGACTTCGAAGGTATAACCTGCGGACGTCCTGTCTTCATGTCAACATGAGTTGCCCAGTTAGAAGCTGGATCATAGAATTCAGCTACGAGCAATTCACCAGTTGCACGATCCATTGTGTAAGCGAAACCATTACGGTCAAAGTGAACAAGAGCTTTTCTTCCTGCAACGTCAGCAAGAATCATCTCGTTAACACCGTCGTAATCCCACTCATCGTATGGAGTCATTTGATAGAACCAACGAGCCATACCGTCGTCAGGATCACGTGCCATAATAGCCATAGACCACTTGTTGTCGCCAGGGCGAACAACAGGGTTCCATGTTGATGGGTTACCAGTACCGTAGTAGATAAGGTCTAGTGATTCATCCCAAGCGTACCAACCCCAAATAGAGCCACCGCCTGTTTTCCACTGGTCCTTAGTCCATGTTTTTGTACTGGAGTTCTTACCAACAGGTTTCAACATATGAGTTGTCTTTTTCGGATCAGCAATAATGTCTTTATCCGAACCCATTGAATAAGCACGCCATGCACGCTTACCGTTCTTTAGATTGTAAGCAGTAAAGTTACAACGCACGCCGAATTCAGCGCCCGAGCAACCAACCATTACATGATTTTTAACGATGAAAGGAACACCAGTACCTGTTGAAGCAGATACACCGTATTTACCTTTACCGGCATGCATGTTTTCTACAACCCAAACTTCTTTACCACTATTCTTATCTAGGGCAATTAAGCTTGTGTCAGCAGCATGCAAGTATATTTTGCCGTCTGCATAAGCCACACCACGGTTCACGTTATCACAGCACATAACTGAAATAACACGGTCCATAGTTTGACCACTTGGATATTTACCACCCTTTACAGGATTGTACATCCAAGCAATTGCAGCATCATTGTTCAGGTCAAGCTTGAAGACCTTGTTTGGAATAGCTGTATGGATATACATAAAGCCATCACCAATAACAAGAGGTCCACCTTCGTGACCACGGAGAACGCCGGTAGAGAATGTCCATGCAACTTGCATGTTTCCAACGTTACTCTTATTGATCTGGTCTAGCTTACTGTACCTAGTAGCTGCGTAGTCTTTAGTAGGCGTAGCCCAGTTATTCTCGTCTGCAATTAGTCTCTTCAACTCATCGTTAGCATTGGCAACGCCAGCGCCAACAACAAGAGCAGAAACTACTGCAGCTGCTTTGAGTACACTTTTCATAGAGATTTCCTCCCAATTAAAGTGTGTTAGATATATTCGAGGTAAAAACAGAATCCCCCGAACGGTTTACTATGGGTTCATTAAGAGATAGTTATCTGGACATAGGAAATGATTGTTTTGATTCCTCCCAAACCTATCCAACCCTGACAACGATTAGATAGTTTGTTTTGCTTGACGTCAACCTTTTTTTTCTAGGCATCCAGAACCCATTTTTTCAGTATTTTTGCATGATTTTTTAAGGTTTTTTTTGTAATTATTGCTCAAAAAATTAGTAAATTCTCAGCATACTATATGTAGTAATATTAAGAAAATTTAACCACTGTATATATTAATAAATCTAATTAAAGGGCACAGCCCTCTTAAAAAATGCTTTAACTATTTAAGGAGATGTGTGTAGTATGGCGTTATGTTGACAGAAAAAACAAATTGGTTGCCGTCATTCTCGCTGATTTTAGTGCTTATAGCCCTTTCTTCCCCTGCCTTTGCTGTTGATGATGAAGAGGCTTGGGATACCATTAGACAAGGCTTATTTGCTGACAAGAGCATTGCAGACGGCGCTGGATTGCTGAAACTGGAAACTCCTTATCGCGCTTTAGATGCGGCCATTGTTCCGATTACCATTAGTGCCCTGAATCCTCAGACTAAGGATCAGTACATCAAGTCCTTAACCTTGACGATAGATCAGAACCCTGACCCTATTGCTGCAGTTTTTAATTTTACCCCTGAAAGTGGATCAGCTTCGATTTCTACAAGGGTACGTGTCGATGCATATACGTACGTTAGGGCAATCGCGGAAACTAACGATGGAAAGTTTTACATGGTTGCAAATTTTGTTAAGGCAGCCGGTGGCTGTTCAGCCCCTAGTTTAAGCGGTATGGCGGAAGCAGAAAAAGTCAAAGGTAAAATGCAAATGAAAGTACTCAGACATC
>CAYMIQ010000023.1:0-3826 GCA_964390605.1 uncultured Rickettsiales bacterium | reverse complement strand
AAGGGCCAGGTAAAGTAAAATTCCAGATTAAACACCCAAATTATTCTGGACTACAATTTGATCAAATATCACGTAGCGAGATTCCTGCAAACTTTGTCAATGAGGTTAAAGTTAGTCTTGGGGCAGATGTTTTGCTTAGTTTGAAACCAGGTAACAGTATCAGTGAGGATCCAACATTTATTTTTCATTTCACTGAAAAGAACGAAGATTTTAAAGTCCATGTTGGTGATTTGGATGGTAAGGTTTATCAAAAGACTTGGCCATCAGCAGCCGGTCTTACATCATCAGCATCTAACCCTGATCCCAAATCCTAGATAGTAGCATCAACTAAAAGCATTCAATTTCTGCCGCTGCCATGGCGCGGAAGAGTTTGTCCGTAGGAGCTTTGGCAATACCTGTGCTTCTATACGCTTCTGCGCGGGGATTGTTTTCTAATTGGATTCTCATTATTGTTTCAGCCTGCACGTACTCATCGTATGATAATCTGTTCGCTATTTTGTCAATGCCGCATGAGCACTTTTTTAAAAAAGTTGGGCTAATCTCATTAGAATGCATACATGCAAAAACGTACTCCGCTCTTACTTCGGTTGGGAAATCATTTATTTTACCCTTTGCCTCAACATCTTTAGTTGCAGGTATGATCATAATCATAAATAAAGATAGCATTATTCCTTTTCCTAACATTTTACCCTCCTTACTTCTTAATTGAATATTGGCCAGGAACTAATATCAAAGAAAGACCATTCTTTTGTTATTTCTCTTTTTACAGATTTAACTATACCTTTGTATGTTAACACTTCATGAATTAACAATTCTTTTTCCGGACTTTCGACAGTACTAGAGATGGAATAAAAGCCACCCGGAATTTCCTCTGAGAGGACTAATTTATAAAATTTGGGTTCGTACCTAGAGTATTGTTTGATTTTTATGGAACCCTCATAGGGAAATAAAGTGATTTCCATACCATCATACTGCTTTCCCTCAAACTCAAATTGTACAGGCTGCGTCTCTGCTACTCCTCCTAACTGGGATTTGCCGGCCAGTGTTTGGCGTATCCTATTACGAAAGAAAATAGCATTGCCTCCGGTATATCTTTGCATTTCCACAACGTCTCTTTCAAAAAACCACATGAAAATTGGATTCTGACTACGGCGATATTGTGCGGCAAATCTTTTTTTATATCTTCCGCTAAGGAAACGTGTTGTTACATCCTTTTTTCCAGAAGGCAGAATTTTTACTATTTTTACCACAACCTTATCTTCGACTTTGGATAATAAGGATCCCGATCTTACAAAATCGTAGTAAAATTGGGTGGCTTCGTTTACACCATCGAGGTGCTCTCGAACGAATAGCAATGAATTTGCGACAGAAAGGTCCTGTTCGTCAGCCATCCAAGAAGAGCCATCGTCCTTTTCTTCTTCAGCACGCGAAACGGCAGGGTTAAATAAAATAGTTAAGGCTAATATTACGGTCAGGATACGTATTTTTTTCAAGCCACTCATTGCACTTATCTAAAAATAATTAATATTTAATATTCTGCGGATCATATAAATTTTAATCATTTATATGAGATTTTGGGTTTTTTTGCTACATTTATTCCTTAGCTTTTTTAGGGGATTTTTTTTATGAAGAGGAAACTTTTAAATAAACCACGCTTGCTTAGGAAAGCTTCCAGTAAATTAGGGAAGCCTGGCACCCAATTAGCATATATTGCGAAGAAACATTATGAGGTATTTATTAAGGACTTAATTTTACCAGCTTTAATCGGGATACATCCTCATGAAAAAAAGAAATTACAAAAAATATGTATAAACGTTACTTTAATGGTCGATGATAGATGTAGTTTTGCCAAGGATAAGATTAAGAATGTTGTTTCGTACGAAAAAATCGTTAAAGGAATCAAGAAAATTTTAAGAAAAGGACATGTGGGGTTAATTGAAACATTAGCTGAAGATATTGCGGGAATGTGTTTATCTGACAGTAGAGTCTATATCGCAAGAATTAGAGTAGAAAAACTCGAGGTTTTTAAAGATTCTAAAAGCGCAGGAATTGAAATAGAACGACGTTCCGGAAATTCAATCTTGGATGTTAATAAAATCATTGCATTTGGTTCCGTTCCCTCTTCGGGTAAATCATAAATTTTACTAGGGCATTTAACATGTGGGTAGTGAAACTTGGCGGCAGTTTGGCTTGCAGTTCGAAGTTGGTAAAATGTTTAGAGGTATTTCATAAATTTAGGAAAAAAATAAATTTTGTAATCATTCCCGGAGGAGGAGTATTTGCTGACCAAATTAGATTCTTACAAAAGAAAATTAATTTCAATGATAATTTAGCGCATCAACTAGCTACATTGTCGACTGAGCAATATGGTTTTTTTCTATTATCAAAATGCAAAAAATTAAAATTGGCAGACGATGTTGATTCCGTGAAGGCGGCCTTCCGTAGACATGAGGTACCTATACTCTTGTCTTCGAGAATGTTGCTTAATGCTAGAGACATTAGGAGAGATTGGAATTTCACTTCGGATTCAATATCTGCGTGGTTTTGTCGAAGAATCGGAGCAAAGAATCTTATTTTACTGAAATCAGCAAATATCAAAAAATTTTCCGAAACAGGCGAAAATCTCAGGTTATCCACATTGCAAAAGAACAACATTATAGATAGATATTTTGGGGTTTATGCAAAGAGGGCCAGATTAAGTGCTTATTATTTAAAATTGACAGATTGGGAAAAACTGACGTTGAATGACTTTAAGCGGAAAAGATTAGGTCTTAAGATTAATCTAAATGATTGATTTTATTTTTAATACGCTTCAAATGTATTAAATATTAATTTTTTTGAAAAAAATGGTTAGGAATAATAGAAACAAACGTTGGGCTTGGGTTTTAACAGGATCTGGTCATTTCTTTGATGAGTGTATTGATATTATATCCGGTCTAAACAAAGTTGATATTTTCGTCAGCAAAGCTGCAGAAGAGGTCTTGAGGATGTATAAAAATTCTCTTCCTGATGAGGCGCGAACATTCAAGGATAACACTGCAAGCGCGGCACCTGTCGGTCGTTTTTATCAAGGGCTTTATCATACCCTTATCATGGCGCCAATTTCTTCTAATACGGTAGCAAAGTGCGTTTATGGTATTTCTGATAATTTAGCGACGAATGTTTTTGCGCAGTCTGGAAAATGCAGAATTTATTCGATTTGTTTTGCGTGTGATACGGCTCCTGAATTAGAAAGCATGGCACCTAAGGGCATGGTAAAAGTATTTCCGAGAAAGATCGATTTGGTAAATGTAAAAAAACTTGAAACGTTTGAAAAAACGAAAATTGTTGACAGTATGAATGGATTAAAAAGGGAGATAGAAAAAAGAAAAAAATGGCTAAAAAAATCCTCTTCTTAACAGGTAAACTAGCTGAGAAGCAGCTGAAAAAGATTCTAAAATCGCTTGGTGCTAAAGATTTTACTTTCGAGGTTAGGCAAATAGGGATTAACGTAGCTGCTTTGATGACCTCCAAACTTATCCAAAGAAGGGTCCCTAAAAAATCAGGGGCAAAAAAAATTCTACTTCCAGGTTTATTTCACGGCGATCTTCAGGAGCTTAGTTCTTTTTATAAAGCTCACGTAGAAAGGGGCCCAGAAGATCTAAAAGATTTACCTGAGTTTTTTGGTGAGGGTAAAAGTAAACCAGATCTTAGTAAGTATGACTGCAAAATCTTTTCTGAGATTGTTAACGCCCCCATGTTAACCGTTGATGAAATTTTACGTCATGCTTCATTTTATAAAAAGGAAGGAAGTAATGTTATAGATCTTGGCTGTTTGCCCGATAGA
>CAYMIQ010000022.1:0-8559 GCA_964390605.1 uncultured Rickettsiales bacterium | reverse complement strand
GGTCTTTACTATAAGACTGGTAGCCTGAAGGCAAAGTTTTGTCTTGAAGGTTATAAAAAACTACAGAAATACTGCTCTGCTCGAGGAATTAATTTTAACAAGATCGGAAAGTTTGTTGTTGCGACTGATGAAGATCAGCAAAAAAAACTTGAATTGTTACAAGCCAATGCTTGTGCTAATAACGTCACCGATACTAAGATTGTGGACGAAAAATTTGTCAAAAGCATAGAGCCAGAACTTGCATGCTATTCAGCACTGTCTTCGCCAAACACTGGGATAATTGATAGCCACGCGCTGATGCTCAGTTTTCATGGTGATATTCAGGACGCAGGATCAAAGATTGTATTTCACTCCCCGGTTGTTGGAGGATCATTGTCTTCAGACAGAGTGGTTCTGCATCTAGGAGATAAGGAAAAAAGCCAAGTTAAAGTAAGATGGGTCATTAATGCTGCTGGGCTTTGGGCACAAAAGGTTGCCGAGTCTATTGAGGGATTCCCGGTATCTAAGATTCCCCGAACGTACTTCGCCAAGGGAAACTACTTTGCTTTAAAATATGCTTCGCCTTTTAAGAGACTCATTTACCCCTTGCCTGGGCGCGATCATAATGTCGGTATACATATTACTTTAGATATGGATGGCAGGGCTCGTTTTGGCCCGGACATACAATGGGTTGATCAGATCGATTATTCCGTTGATTTGGCAAGTGAGAAATTTTTCTATCAATCAATAAGGCAATACTACCCCGCCTTAAAAGAAGATTCGCTACAACCGGACTACGCAGGCATCAGGCCGAGATTGTCTGGTCCGGGAGGTGGATTCAATGACTTTTTGATACAAACACCATCCGACCATGGCAGCGGAAATATTATTAATTTGTTCGGCATCGAATCCCCAGGTTTAACTTCTTGTATCGCAATTGGTGATTATGTGGCGAGCAAGATTAACGCTCTAGAATCCATCTAAAACATATTGTCTTTTTTCTCTATATTCTTCTTCACTAATTAAGCCACGCTTTCGCAGGTTCTCTAGAATCAATAATCTCTCTTCCATTTCGCTGGAGCTCGTTCTAGGTGAGGGGGGTCTTGCTCTTCTATTATCCTGAGGGGGTGGTCTTGTTGACTCTCCTCTTCCCCTACGAATTTGTTTCTTGAGATCTTCTAACTCTTTGCGCAGATCATCATAGCCGTCAGAAGAACCATCGGATCTCACAGATCGTACCGGACCTGAAAGTAGAGCTTTTTTTGAAAATAACAACCACGCAACTCTTCCCTTTTTATTGAAGATACCGCTTTTACCTGCTGTTGAAAGAATGACCTTAGGCTTAATCTTCAACCCCCGAAGTCCCGGTAAGTACGGTGTATTGGTAATTTCCTTATCTTTGCTTCTTTCTAGTGCCTCATCTTCAAACATCTGGGCACCACGCAACAGTTCCCCAAAAATCATATTTAAATTCTTTCCATCGTAAAATACTCTTCCAGTTGACACTTGGGCCTGCCGAATTCCCATCATTCCTTTATACCAAATGGATACTACAAACGTTATATCCTCGTCTGGCTTGGCCTTGGCCAGTCCTTCTTCTAAATATCGCCCTAAAATGGACCGATGATATTCGTCAAATAATTGTACCTTGTCTTCCTGTGGTCCTTCTTGGACGTAGACAAGCGCTAGTGCGTCTCGAATGTGTTGTCTGGCAATTTTTATAGGATGTTGGTTGGGTCTGGGTTTTTTACCGTTTACTAGGTCTTGTTTTTCGATATACACAAACTCTTTTCGTTGTGTCCATAATTTCTCTACCACAGTGTCATCATCGAATGAGAAATCAGACCAAGATGGTAAGGAACAACTTTGTATAAAAAGAAGCCCTAAGAGTATAGATAGTACTATGACTGTGTATCTGAACATGAAAATTAGGTTACCATAAATTAATCATTAGTTTTGAAATATCTATTTATCAGTAAATATACTTTTGTAAAATTATTTTTTCCAAAAAAAAAGGGCACCCGAAGGTGCCCCTTTTCATGATCTGATATTTAACCCCTACCAGAAGAAGAAACCGCCGACAGAAAACGCGTCGGAATCTCTTGATTTGCCGTCAAACCAGTCATCTTCTGTATGACCGTATTCAGCAATTACGCGGAGGTTATCGTTAATGTTATGCCAAGCCATAGCACTGAACAGAGATCTGTCCTCGATAAGAGCGTGGCTGGATCGGTTAGCGGTATCATAAGCAGTTTCATCCTGGCTTGATTCACCATATGAAACACCTATGTTAGTTCCGCCGCCAAGGTCATAAGTACCCTGGACATACCATCCATCGTTGTCGCGTTCGTTACCTACACCATCAAGAGAGTCTCTATCAAGGTTAAAGAAGGTACCTAACGCTTCACCAGTATATCCGCTCCATAGGACGTTCAGGCCGCCAGCTCCAGCAGTTACTGTACCTGCAAAACCGTGTGCAGTTACATCACCGTCACTGTTACCATTAGAAGCCTGTGCGTTACTGGCACGTACTGCTCCAGTAAAGTCAGCATTCTGAACCATCCATTCACCAGTTGCACTAACGTCAAATCCACCTACGTTGTTGGATGCACTAACGCTTCCTGCCCAACGAGGACTGTCTAACTGACTTGCGGTAACGCTGGTGCTGCTAGCACTGTATGTGCTTTGACCGACGATCTTACCTGGATCTTCTATGGATATGGAGAAATTAAACGGACCTGATGTTGGTGCAGTCCATTTAATCTGTGCTCCAAAGTTGGCGTAAGTATAACCATAACCAATACGACCTAAAGTTGTATCAGCAATGTACTGAGCACCAATTCCGAACAAGCCCATATCGCTAACGATAGCTTTTGTTCCAAACTGGTTTAAAGTACGACCAACGAGTAATGAACCAAAGTCGCCAGAAACTTTAAAGTAACTTTCACGAAGGTTCAGGTTTGCAGTACCGTTCCATGTACGAGCAGTATTTTGCGTACTTGGATACAGTGTAAGGTTAGCCATCATGTCAAGACCACCCGTAGATGGAGCTTTAACAGACATACCAAACACACCTGGTAGCAAGCCAACTGTTAGTCGGGAAATGTCCTCACCTGACTCAGACACCAAAGATCCGGAACGTGTTCCAGATGGGCTTTCATCAGAAGATGTATACATGTAGAAAGTATTGGAAGAACCTGCAAAGGTTACTTCCCATCCGTTATCCCCCATAAGGAGAATACCAGCTTTCGCAGGAGTTACTGCAGCAAGAGCCATAATGGCTGGAGCGGCAACAGCTACTGCTTTTGATGTGATTTTCTTCATGATATTCACTCCTTATGTTCTACCAGAAGAAGAATCCGCCGACAGAAAACGCGTCAGATTCTCTTTCTTGGCCATCATTCCATTCATCTTCAACATGTCCGTATTCAACAATGAAACGAAGGTTATCGTTAATATTATGCCAAGCCATAACACTTAAAAGTTCACGACTCTTAATAGTGACGTGGCTTGAATGATTTCGCTTATCGTACTGAGTTTGCTTACCGTAGTAAGTTCCACCGTAGGAGAGACCTACGTTAGTTCCACCACCCATGTCAGCAGTTGCTTGGGCATATCCACCCCAAGTAACACGTTCGTCACCAGTACCATCGATTCCGTCTCGGTCCAAGTTAAAGAATGTACCGATACCTTCACCGTAGAAACCAGAAGCTACAAGGCCAACTCCGTCTAGCGCGGATACTACCCATGTAGCGTTAGCACCCATGGCGTCAATACTACAATCTGGTGCAGAACCACGAGTTTCATATAGTCTCTTTTCTGCGTCAGTACCACCATAAGCGTTGGTGCGATTAGTTACTGCAAGCTGACACTTTGTAGAAGACATCTCAGCGTGTTGATACATACCTTCAACAGTTAGGTTACCGAGCTCACCACCAGCTACGCCTAGAGAAAAAGCTCCTCTTGGTGAACTTAACTGGTTAGCAGTAATGTCAGTTGCGTGAGCACCGTATGTGCTTTGACCTTGCATCTTACTTGGGTCCTCAACAGCAAGTTTTAATGATATTGGTCCCTGAGTAGGAAGTGTCCAAGCGATCTGTGCTCCAAAGTTAGCATAGTTATAACCATAACCAATACGACCTAAAGTTGTATCAGCAATGTACTGAGCACCAATTCCGAACAAGCCCATATCGCTAACGATAGCTTTTGTTCCAAACTGGTTTAAAGTACGACCAACGAGTAATGAACCAAAGTCGCCAGAAACTTTAAAGTAACTTTCACGAAGGTTCAGGTTTGCAGTACCGTTCCATGTACGAGCAGTATTTTGCGTACTTGGATACAGTGTAAGGTTAGCCATCATGTCAAGACCACCCGTAGATGGAGCTTTAACAGACATACCAAACACACCTGGTAGCAAGCCAACTGTTAGTCGGGAAATGTCCTCACCTGACTCAGACACCAAAGATCCGGAACGTGTTCCAGATGGGCTTTCATCAGAAGATGTATACATGTAGAAAGTATTGGAAGAACCTGCAAAGGTTACTTCCCATCCGTTATCCCCCATAAGGAGAATACCAGCTTTCGCAGGAGTTACTGCAGCAAGAGCCATAATGGCTGGAGCGGCAACAGCAGCTGCTTTTGTTAGTTTTCTCATATTATTCTTCCCCTATAAAAAAGGTTGTTAATATAACTCGGCCTAATCATCTGCCTTAGCAGTCGAAGATTAAAATCTTTAGGCAGCTTGACTAAGCCGGGTTTCGAAAAGAACGACTGCCTAAAATTTATTGAGCTAATTATCAATAGTTTTGTTTGTGTTGTCAAAATAAAACAACACTATAGTTGCATAAATACATCATATTTTTTCTGCATTAAGTGTTGTATAAATACATCATATTTTAGCAAAAACTGCTAAAAACTACATTTGCTCTCTGGTTCGTCATATCCCAGTGTGTCGAGATCATCTTTTTCGTGAAGAAATTCTTTTAGGGGAGGGACTGCCACGGTCCAATTTGAGGTTGCAAGCAGGATCCTTTGCCTCAGCTGGTTATTCCACAAGCGGAAGCTGTAGCCACCTCTTTTAAACCCGTCTAGCTTCAAATCCTGCTTGAGCAGGTACTTATGAATATCCGCTATATTTTCTGATTTTGTTCGTAAAATTGCTTCTGATATAGCTTTAACGGCAACCATTGCTGCCCAGTCGTTATCTTGCATTCTTCGCATATGTGCTTTTTCAAAACGGCTACTAACTTGCGGAGCGCCATGCCGTAAATATGACCAATGCCAGGCTTTAGCAGAAAGTCCTTCGGATCCAACAACTGGTCTCGCTAAAACGGAGCGATAGGGTATTGAGTGAGCAAACTCACCGTGATGATCAGCGACAAAAATCACATCGTATGCATCTGTTCTTCCTTGAGTGATTTGTTCAACACGCGACTTTCTTCGAGTTAGTTGTTCTGGGCGGTTTACATCACGTTTTCTTGGGTCTTGACTCAGATGGAAAGTGCGCTGTTCAACAACTTCAAGCCGAAAACGCTCCGCGCTTCGAATGAAGGATTTTGTCATTTCCTTGTCTTCGTTTTGCTGACCTTCGAGAACCAACACTTTTGTCCATTTTTTACGCATTAGATATTGAGCAAGAGCATCAGCCAACATCGAGTAACTTGGCAATATATGCATGATATTTTTTACACAAAACTTTCCACGCAGATCGTCTTCATAAGCTGAAACGTTAAAGAGCAAAACATCCATTCCTTTAACCTTTTTTCCAAGTTCTACCAAAGTTTTGTGCGGGATGTCCGCAATGAAGAATCTTACGTCTGATTTTGTATATAAATTTTGAATTTCCGAAAACAGATCATCAGCAGTTTTTCCTGATCTTTTTTCCAGTACGTAGGTAATTTTCATGGATCTGCCGAGAAATTGTGCATCATTCAGACCGACATATGCTCCATCAATTGGTCGATGCGGACTATATTCCTTTAAATTTTTCATATCCCCCGGATGTTCACCCCAGCCTTCTTGGAAGGACCAATCTCCCTCAAGGTATCCTATGAGGATTTCCTTCGAGTGGGTTTTTTCAGGATTTGTAAAAATCAAGAAAACAGCGATAAACCAGGCAAGCAGACTTCTTGTTATTATGTGCATTCTGGTAGCCTACTAAACATGCCAAAACTTTAAAAGAAATAGCGATAGTTTAGCTGCATGCCAATGTTGCTGCTATCTTGGAGAACTCTTTCCTCCATCTCTTGAACAGCGGCCCAAGATACGGAGCCTGACCAATTTTGGTTGAAGCGATAAGCTAAGTTCACTTCGAATATGTCACTTCCGTGATCCTTGTCGATTTCAGGTTCTACACCCATATTATCTTCAAGACCTTCAATCTCATCATCGCTTATAAATCGGTGAGGAATATCGATATAACGACGGCTGTGGTTGAAGCTTAGATCAGTCTTCCCATAACGACCTCGTAGAGAAGAGGTAATATAGTGTCGGTTTTGTTTAAATACGCTACTTGCGCCCGCCCAGTGATTGAATTTTGCAAACTCAAACATGAACTTCATGTCGAGGGGATGTTGAAATTTTTTCCGATCAAAGAAGAAAGCCTTATTATAAACCAGCCCAATAGCATATGCGGTTTCACTCCCTGTTGGTCGAAGGCCTTCTTTTTGTCGACAGATTGCAAATGGTGCCGGATAGGTAAATCGATTCGGCGTTTCACAATATCCTCGGTGCAAATGACGTACCCCTATCTCATAACGCATTCCGTGCAGAAAATGCATATCTTCACCTTCGAGGGTTAGGAAAAAGGAGTTTGGACTTCCTGTATTACTTGCACCACCTCGCCAAGTATGGTTTCGGTATCTGTTGCTTATGGCTGTTTTGTTTAGAAAAGAGTTGTCTTCATAGAATGCGGCAGCAGTTAAAGAATGATTGCCAAGCAATCGGTGTTTGTAAGCAATTTCGCCTCCAAAACCAATCAATTCTTCATGTTCATAATCTTCTAAAAATTCTTCGGAAAAAATTCCCGGAAATTCATTTTCTTCGCGGAGCCCACCATTTTGTAGGCCGAAGGTAGAGTTAAATTTTCCTCCGAAAAAACCAATTTCATCGATTCCTATTTTCCGGCCCACTCTGTTGTTTTGATAGCGAATGAAAGCCTCTTTTACATAGAGAATCATGGAATTGTATATGATGTTCGGTACATTTCCTCCCTGGACATCGCCCTGTTCAATCTCCTCATGTAGCGGTTCGAAGCCAACATTCAAGGTAGCCGTGAGTGCAGAAGTGAATCGCATTCGGAAAACGCAATCATCACATTCCGAGAACAAATTGTTACTAGTCCGGCTTGTATATGCTGGATCCGTGTCATAATTTCGGCCGAATTCGGTTTCCAATTCAATTTCTCCCATGAGTTTAGGATTCCAGTCCCAATCACCTGCTTGCGCACAAATAGGAAAGATAATTAACGAGAATAAAAAATATTTTACTGCTTTAATCATTACCACATTCGCCTAATCGTCAATGCGTAATGTATGAGGATATCTTCCAACTGGAAACGTTTTAATCACTTCTTCATTTTCTACATCAATGACAGTGACGTCATCACTCCCAGAGTTCACAACAAAAAGTTTTTTGTTATCTGAAGAGAATTCAACATTCCAAGCCCTGACACCTACCACTAAGTATTTCCGAACTTTTTTTGTTGCTACATCCACTAGCGCTAATCGATTCGCATGCCCTAAGGTTACATAAGCTGTTTTTCCATCGGGATTAAGATTGATGCCTACTGGTGTAATATCGCCCTCTCGTAATCCTGGGGGCTCGAAGGTGACCCGTTCTGTTTCTTTATGGGTCTCAGTGTTAATTACACTCACGTAACCGCTGACCTCATTTGTTACCCAGTATTCTTTTCCGTCTGAAGTGAAAAAGGCTCTTCTTGGGCGACTGCCGACAAGAATATCTGCTATAGTTTTTGTATTTTCTATATCGATTACATGGATCATTTCAGAAACCTCTGCTGTAACATAGACGAACTTTCCATCAGGGGAGATCGTTACTCCCTCTGGTTCCACGCCTGTGGGAATTTGGGCAGTAATTTTGTCTGTCTCAATATCTACGAAGCTCACCATATTGTCGTCCTCATTTGACGCTATTAAAGTTTTTCCATCTGGTGTTATATCGAACATTTCGGGATCCTCATCAGGATGCACGTATCCGATGACTTTAGAGGTTGCTACGTCAATAATTTCGATCCTATCGTCATCACTGGCGGCTACATAGAGTTTTGTCTTGTCTTGACTCCACTGCATATCTCGTGGCCTTCGTCCAGAATCGATACTGGCTATCGGTTTATAAGTTTTCGGGTCTATGACGGTGATTGAATGATCTCGCTCGTTACTAACAAAAATTAGGCCGGTGCCTTTTGCACTTGCTTGCCCTATAGATAAGCTAGCAAATATGACAAACGTTAGTATAAATTTTCGTATTTCCATTCCCCTTCCCGTTATTTTTTTACCAAACACATAGAATTACTGCAATTTTGTCAACAGAAAATGAATATAAAATGAATTTTTGTTTTTT
>CAYMIQ010000021.1:0-8640 GCA_964390605.1 uncultured Rickettsiales bacterium | reverse complement strand
ACAGTGTTTTGGATAAACTTGGGGAAACTGATCTTCAGAAGGTTGTTATTAATTCATTTCATCTTTCTCGGCAACTAGTCCGTCATATTAAGAAAAGAGATGATGGTAATACCGATGTGATTGTAGAGAAAAAACTCTTAGGCACAGGAGGTGGGGTTAAAAATGCTCTTGCTCACCTTTCTCCAGGACCTTTCCTAGTTTTAAATAGTGACATCATTTGGATGGATCAAAAGGATAACTGTTTTGCTCGACTAGCCGATTATTGGGATGGAAAAAAAATGGATGCATTGTTGCTTCTATACCCAACAAACTCTGATTCTGCTAAGAATTTGGGTGATTATCGTAAAGATCGCTCTGGTAGGATATATCGCCGGAAAGATTTTAAATCTTCTCCGTATATTTTTACTGGGATTCAAATTCTACATGCCCGATTATTTAAAGAATCACCAAAAGATCCTTTTTCTTTAGTTAGTCTATATGATAGGGCGGAAGAGTTTGGTAGATTATTTGGCCTCGTTTATAATGGACTTTGGCATGATGTTGGAACAAAAGATAAATTAGATAACATGAGAAAGAAAATTAAAGCATTATAACTATGGCTAAGAAATATTCCTTTAAAATAAAGGACGATAACGGTATTGAGGTGTGCTTCGAGGATTTGCGAATCCTAAAAAAACACTTAGAAGAATACCATGCCTCAGGAACTTCGATTCATGAGGAGCCCGATGGGAGCCGTTTTACAGTTAATGATGATTTTCGAAAAAGAATCGCTGATTTGATTCAAAAAATCCAATAGAAAAAATATTTTTTACTCCCAGGGACCCTTGTTATTGCTTTTGTGTCTTGGAATAGATCCTTTTCTTGTCTTGAGGTTCCTTCCTTTTCTATGGAAAGAATTGCTAAATGGTTTTTGGAGCAATGGAACACCTTTCTTTTTTAGTAACGGTGCTAGGATAATTCCTGCTGCGAAACCAGCTAGATGAGCAACTATAGCGATTCCCCCTTTGGATGTCATTGACTGTGGTAGGGCGATAAATTGTTCAAACAACCAGAATCCAAAAATAATAAATGCAGGAACATTTATTCTTCCTACAAAAATGATAAACCAATAAAAAACCCTTATGTTTGCGCGTGGCCAAATTAATAAATACCCACCCATGACACCGGAAATTGCTCCAGATGCACCAATCATTGGAATATTGCTATTTGTATCTAACAGGCCTTGCGCTATGGTGGCGATGATTCCGCACAATAGATAAAAGAGAATAAATTTCTTCCAACCTAGTGCATCCTCCATATTGTCTGCGTACAGCCAGAGAAACCACATGTTACCAAGTAGATGCATTACGCTGCCGTGCGAAAACATTGATGAGAAAATAGTTATCCACGGAGTAATCATTTCCGGTTTCGTCATAAAGTTATCATTTCCAAAAAAATAAGAGGGAACAAAACCGTAACGATAAAGATAGTCCGTCATATCGGTAAGAGGAAACTGTATTAAAAAATAAACTAATGTGCAGATTCCAATAATAACAAAGGTTACAATTGGCTTCCCATGTTGTGTTTCGTTATCATCTTTATATGGAAAAAAGATTTTTCTTATCTCCTAAAAAAATATTAATTTTGACTGTACGATAAAAT
Organism: uncultured Rickettsiales bacterium; assembly: GCA_964390605.1. Taxonomy (GTDB): domain Bacteria; phylum Pseudomonadota; class Alphaproteobacteria; order UBA8558; family UBA8558; genus UBA8558. Next base: position 6,999 of record CAYMIQ010000021.1, on the reverse strand, counting down.
AGGCTGAAGCTAAACAAAGATAAATAAGTGCCGAAATACCCAATCCAATGCCAGCTACTCTTCCTGGCCTTGCCTTTATGTTGCTCCATACAGGAAGATATATATGATTAATAATTAAAATAATAATAGAAAAAATTACTGTTCCCAAGAATCCAATGACGGCAGAAATTTGAATCAGCCGGCCAGGTTCTTCCAGGAACATGGTGATAATCGTGATTGCAGTAAATCCATAAAGAAAAACATGGTAACATTTTTTCTTGCTCCATTTTTGGCTTTGGGGAAAAATTTTGTGAACCATATCAGTGTTGACTCTGCATATGGCATCGACAGTTGTTAACCAAGTATCTGCGAGAAAAGCTGCTGCAACTAGTAGAAATAATGACCTACCAATACCGCCCCATTGCAACTCAAAAAATTTTGCCTGAACAACTGCAATTTCATATTTTTCTGGTAGTATCGCTTCGGGAAATAAAACCACATAGGCTAAAAGGCATGTTAGTAGAGTAGTGAACAGATTTCCAAATACTCCGATCCCCGCGTCCAGACATAAGAATCTTTTCCATTCTGTAATATTTTTAGATTTCGTGCTTAATTTCCATCCCGTAATGTTACCTTTCCCCGATTTATGTAACCCTGCCATTCCAATACCTTTTTCTCGGATCCACATAGAGTAAAATAATGCCCAAAATCCACCCAATCCTGCAAAGGTTATTGCGGTTAGTAATTTAGTGGCGTCTGATCCATCCCAAACCCTATTTTCTGGCCAGACAGGATGCAAAAGTCCTGAGGAAAATTCCGGTATTTTTTCCAATACCGATTCGTGAGTACAAGCCATGATCAGACCGGCCACAGTAATTAGCGCTACGATTATCATTATTCTTTCGATCAAAGAATATGCTGATTTGCTAAATCTAAGAGCAATAAAAAATATGGTTATAGATAGTAGTCCCCAAAATAATGACTGTCCCTTAGGTGACCAATTTTCTGGGAAATTAGTTAGTGCGGCTAGAGCGGTTCCTCCAGCAGAGGCAAAAGCACCGAACCAAAGGAAGGATATTCCCATCAATACCCATAGTGCGATTGAAAATTTTCTATTAAATCTGACAAAACCTTGCCATATGCTTTCTCCTGTCATCGCCGTATAATGACCAATTTGATAATTTAATGGATATTGCAGCAAGCAAGCTGGAATTAACAGAAACAGGAAACCTAAACCATACTTTGCTATTAAATAAGGCCACCAGATTAACTCGCCCGATCCCTGTGCTAGGGCCATCCAGATTATTCCTGGTCCTAGAACTAGCAGCCATCCTGGGAATTTTGGTAATTTTGCCGTTCTTGATGGCGAAAAATTTAGGTTTTTCCTATCCATTTTACTGATATTAGAAACGTAAGTTTCTATTCTTACAAGTATTAATTGTTATTGGTCGTTACATAAAATTTTGGGTTATGATAGAATCCAAGAAAAACTTTATACGGGAGGGATTATGAGTGTATTTCCTAAAAAGAAATATAAAATTATTTATGCGGATCCGCCTTGGCGTTTTGAAACATACTCTGCACAAGGAAAAGGGCGATCGCCTGAAAAATATTATTCTTGTGCAGGCTTAGATTTTATTAAATCGCTTCCAGTGCAAAACATTTCGGATGAAAATTGTATCTTATTTTTATGGGCTACAGATCCTATGTTAAATGCTTCCTTTGAAGTCATTAAACAATGGGGTTTCGTTTATAAAACTATGGGCTTTGTTTGGGTTAAAAGGAATAAAAGGTCTCCGACATTTTTTACTGGCCTTGGTTACTGGACCAGATCAAATCCAGAATATTGCTTGTTGGCCACGAAAGGATCTCCGAAGAGAATCAGCAGATCGGTGCATAGTGTGATAGATACACCACTACAGAACCATTCTAAGAAACCTGATATTGTGAGGGAGAGAATCGTTGAGCTTTGTGGGGATTTGCCCAGAATTGAGCTCTTTGCAAGACGCAAAACGGAAGGGTGGAATGCTTGGGGGAATGAAGTATAATACATCCTTAAATGAGTAATGTAGTCTTTTATGATTTCGAAACCACTGGGATTGACACCAATTTTGACCAAATTATTCAAGTTGGAGCAATTTTAGTTGATGGGAGATTTAACGAAAAAGATCGCATTGAGCTTAGGTGTCGATTAAATCCAGGTGTTATCCCTAACCCCGGAGCTTTGCTGGTAAACAAAACCTCAATTCCTAGTTTATTAGAAGAGCGACTTTCTCACTATCAGATGATCGAGAAATTAAGGAATAAATTTCTAGAGTGGAGCCCAGCAATTTTTGTTGGATGGAATAACATTGTTTTTGATGAGGTTATGCTACGTCAAGCTCTATGTAAAAACCTTCGGGAATTATATATTACCAATACTCATGGGAACCGAAGGTCAGATGCTTTACTGATTGCTCGTGCGGTTGCGGCATTTTCTCCGAATAGCGTTAAGGTTCCAAGAAATGACAAAGGAAAGTTGTCCTTTAAACTAGATTTAATGGCTCCTGCAAATGGTATAAAAGACTTTGATGCTCATACTGCTATAGGCGATGTTCAGGCAACAATGGGCATGGCAAGATTGTTTAGGGAGAGAGCACCTTCTGTTTGGGAGCGGGCACGCATTTCAACAAAACCTGATCAAATTAAAGAAATCTTCAAAGAGGAAATATTTTATTGTGCAATTCTTCCTTGGTGGACAGAGGTTTTTGCTTTTACTTATGCTGGTGCAAACAGGCAAAACGAAAAGGAAGTTGCCTTATTTGATCTGCGATATGATCCAGAAGAATTTCTTGAATCTAGTATATCTGATATCAATCGACTTTTGGATGAGACGCCTAAGAGGAACGCGAAAATTAAAACTATCAAAACGAACCATCTTCCTATTTTTATGGAGGGAAAGCATGCCGGCGGCCAAGAAGAATACGCAAAAATAGGCACAGATGTTCTGGAGAAGAGGGCAGAAAAAATTAGGCAAAACGAAAATTTTCAGCAGAAGGTTAGTGAAGCGTTAACAGAAAGGGGCGAGGAGAAAAGGCAAAGCTATGCCAGAGATTATCCCGAACAACTACTCTATGACGGCTTTCCTTCAAATCCCGATAAACTACTTATGAATAAATTTCATGATGCTGACTGGAATGATAAATTAGCTTTTTCTAATGATATCAAGGACCAGAAACTTACATGTTATGGTAAGAGGATTATTTTTTATGAATCCCCAGATTTGCTTTCTGATAAAGTTAGGAGTGAGGTAGAGAAAGATATTTGGAGATATGCCATTGAAACTGATCAACTTTCAAAGTGTATGACAGAGCTGGATACTGCAGCAGCTAATGCTGAGGATAATGAAGATCAGGATACATTGAGAAAATTGGAAGAATTAAATCGCCTCTACGCTAACCTGCAAAAAAAATGTGAAAATTTGTCCTAGATCTATGATCTTGACTTTCGTTTTTTAACTCATAGATTCATATTATCGAGAATTTTTTTAAAGGTCGTTAAAATGTCTGATGCGGAGCAAGTAACAGATGCAGATTTTGAAGAGAAGGTCCTAGGGAGCAGCACTCCGATACTTGTCGATTTCTGGGCTGAGTGGTGCGGACCTTGTAAGCAAATTGCACCTTTTTTGGATGAACTAGCTGTTGAAATGAAGGGGAAAATAAAGATTGTTAAAATTAATATTGACGAGAATCCAAAAACACCACTTCAGTATGGTGTTCAAGGAATTCCTACTTTGATTATATTTAAATCTGGACAGGTATTATCGACCAAAGTGGGTGTTCTTCCGAAGAATCAATTATCTGAATGGATTGAGTCCTCACTGTGAGTTTGTGCTAATCGATTGTATATCGATTTGACTTTAATGCATGCCCTACTAGATATAAAGACCCACATATTAATATTCTCCCCCCACTTTCGCCCTGATCACTTCCAATTTGTTTAAGGGCATCTTTTAGGCTGTTACACCTTTCTGATTTTATTCCAATTGATTTTGTTTTTTTCACTATTTTCTCAGCAGGTAGTGAGGATTCTTCATTTGGAATATTTATAGCTTTTAATTGTTTTGTGTAGGGTTGTAATGGTTTGAGAAATGTATATATATCCTTTGATTTAATCATACCAAAAATTAGATATAGAGGCTTATCAGACCAAGTCTTGGCAACATGACTTAGTGCTTGGCCAGCTGCTTCATTGTGCCCACCATCTATCCACAACTCAAATTTATTAGGTAAAATATTTTTTAAAGGGCCATGTGAAATTTTTTGCAACCGGCCGGGCCAACTAACTGTTGTCAGCCCCCTTCTAATAGCCGATTCATTGATTTCAAAATCTTTTAAGTTTTCGATGCACGCTAGTGCTGTTCCTGCGTTTACGTGTTGATGTATTCCAGGAAGATTGGGAGAGGGCAGATCTAGGGAGAATCTTTTGCCTCGAAATATCATTGCTCCTGTAGCTACAGGATAATCAATTGTGTCAATATTCCATTCTTTACCTTCACGGTAGAGCTGAACATTTTTCTTCTTTGCTTCGGATTCCAGTATTTTTTTCACATTAGCCGATTGTCTAGATATGATTCCCAAAACATTTTTTTTGAGAATTCCTGACTTTTCTTTGGCTATAGTCTCCAATGATCGTCCCAAAAATTTTACATGATCAATTGAAATTGGGGTAATTGCGGTTAAAACTGGTTTTTTTATAAGGTTTGTTGCATCAAATTTTCCACCTAACCCAGTCTCAAGTAAGGTTATATCTGATGTACTTCTTGAGAATGCTAAAAAAGCAGCAGCAGTCGTTATTTCAAAGAATGTAATTTTCTGGTTTTTGTTTGCTCTCTCACATTCTTCCAGCAGATCAATTAAATATTGATCACTGATTAATTGTCCCTTTACTCTAATCCTCTCATTAAAGCTAATTAGGTGTGGAGATGTGTACACATGGCAATTGTATCCAGATGCTTCTAGAAAAGATCTTAAAAATGCTACGGTTGATCCCTTACCATTGGTGCCTGCAATATGAATTACAGGCGGTATTTTTTTCTCTGGATTCCCTAACTTTGATAATAGATTCTCTATTCTGTTCAGAGAAAGATCAATAGATTTTGGGTGTAGCTGTTGTAGTCTAGATAGAATTTTATTTGGTGTCAGGGCTTTTATCCTTATTCAAATTTTTATTTCTTAATAAATTCATTATTCTTTCAAGCGTTACCCGCAGGTCACGGCGGTGAACAACCATATCCACCATTCCATGATCCAGCAGATATTCTGATCGCTGGAATCCATTTGGTAAAGTTTGTTTGATAGTTCTTTCTATAACTCTTGCGCCAGCAAAACCAATTACTGCATTTGGTTCAGCAATGGTTATATCTCCCAACATTGCAAAAGATGCAGACACTCCACCGGTTGTTGGATTTGATAAAATCACAATGTATGGAAGTTGAGACTTTCTGAACTCATCGATTGCCAGCACGGTCCTTGGCATTTGCATTAGTGAAAGGGCACCTTCTTGCATTCTTGCACCCCCGGAACCCGGTATAACGATCAAAGCCGCATTATTTTTGATTGCATATTTTGCGGCAGTGACAAAAGATTCCCCTACAATCTGACCCATTGATCCTCCCATAAAGGAAAAATCGAGAACAGCAATAACAGTATTATGACTAGCAATCTTACCTATCGCTACCTTCATAGCATCATGGTTCTTGGTTTTTTCTTGTGCCTCTTTCAAGCGATCTTTATATTTTTTTAGATCACGAAAATTAAGAGGATCTGCCTGAATTTTTGGCAACTCTAAGATATTGTGTTTTTGCTCATCAAAAAGGTGTTTGAATCGATCCTCAGCTATTATCTGTAAATGATGATCGCAATGTGGACATACGTATAAACTTTTTTTCACATCTCTATGAAAAATCATTTGTTGACAGTTTTTGCATTGAACCCATAAATCGTCGGGTATATCCTTTTTTCCAAGGAGAGTCCGAATCTTAGGTCTAACAAAGTCGCTTATCCAACTCATGATTCTATTTTTTCTTTGCTGCTTTTGATAATTTTTGTAAAAAATTTATACAATTTTTTACCAGATCTGATTTTGCTTGACCATTTTTGTTAAGATTTCTTTCTATTAAGCTAACAAAAGATGATCCAACAACAACTCCGTCGCTAACTTTAGCTATTTCTCTTACTTGTTTTGCCGTTTTTACTCCAAAGCCGACAGCAATTGGCAAATTAGTCTTAGCTCTAATTTTCCGTACATGACTCTTGATAGATTCTATTTTCGCTGATTTGGTTCCAGTTATTCCACTAATGCTTACAAAATAAACAAATCCATTGGTATTTTTTAGAACGACCGGTAGTCTTTTTTCGTCTGTTGTTGGTGTTGCTAGTCTTATGAAATTTATTCCTGCCTGAATCGCTGGTAAGCAGAGTTCATTATCAGCCTCTGGAGGAAGATCGACTACAATTAAACCATCTACCCCAGAATTTTTGGCGTCTCGAATAAATTTCCGCCTCCCGTATCTGTAAATGGGGTTGTAGTAACCCATTAGAACAATAGGGGTGTTTTGATTATGTTTTCTGAATTTTTTTACAAGCAATAATACCTTTTTTAAATTTGTTTTATTTTTTAAAGATCTTTCACTTGCTCTTTGTATGATTGGCCCATCTGCCATTGGATCTGAGAAAGGAAAACCAAGCTCTATAATGTCTACACCTGCTTTTGGAATTACCTCCAATAATTTACTTGTGATTTTTATGCTGGGATCCCCGACAGTCAGAAATAAAATTAGGGCAGATTGACCCCTGCTCTTTAATTTTTTAAACGTAAGCTCAATACGCCCGCCATTTTGAGCATTAGTTTTTCCCTCTGGAACGAACTTTAGACCTAATGCTAGCAAAGCCTTCTTGTAAGTCTCTAGTCGTTGCTCTCTGCTCAACCCTTTTTTGACTGAGAACAGCTTTATCTTTGAGTTGCCCATAACCCACTTCT
>CAYMIQ010000020.1:0-8692 GCA_964390605.1 uncultured Rickettsiales bacterium | reverse complement strand
ACTGCCTTGGCGTTCTTGCCCAAGAAGGATATGAAAACAGACCCAATCCCTCATGCTGACATTGAAGATTCCCTTATTGAGATTACTACTTTTAAAGATCTGTTACATCAGCTTGCACTGAAGAAAGAGATTATTTTACAGAGCCACTTGAAAAGGAACGTGCACTTAGTGAAATTTAGTACCGGAAACATCGAACTAAGACTTAAGGAAAATGCTCCCAAGAATTTGCCAGGGGAACTTGGTGATTTGCTAAAAATTTGGACTGGAAAACGCTGGGTTATTAGTTTATCGCAAGAGGATGGTATACCAACTTTTTTAGATCAGGAAATTGAAGAAAAAGAACATACTAGAAAAGAGATTCTCGCAGATACATTTGTTACGAATATTATGAAAACTTTTCCAGATTCTGACGTTGAGATTCTTGAAAAGGAAAAGCTCAATGAAGAAGATTGCAAGAAATAAAGAGTAAGTTATGAAAGATATTAATAAAATTATGCAGCAAGCTCAGGAAATGCAAAATAAGATGGCAGAGATACAACAAAATTTATCTTCCATAGAAGTTTCCGGGAATTCTGGAGGTGGGGTCGTTGAGGTGACACTATCTGGAAAAGGTGATGCGAAGAAAATCAAAATAGATCCCTCTGTTTTTGATTCAAAGGACATTGAGGTTTTAGAGGATCTGGTTGTTGCGGCTATAAATGATGCAAGAGCTAAATTGGAGAAAAAGATTTCCGAAGAGATGAGCAAAGTAACTGGAGGTTTAAAATTACCCCCTGGAATGAATTTCCCTAGTTAATTTTTTATTATAGAATGTCCTTAGATTTTAATACCGAGACACTAACTAATCTAATCGCAAAATTGCCTGGTTTGGGTCCGCGGTCGGCTAGGAAAATAGCTATACATTTAATTAGGCAAAAAGATTCGATTACCGTTCCGTTAGTGAAATCACTTGATGAGGTTATCCGTGAGGTCTCAACTTGCAAGGTGTGCGGTAATATAGGGAGAAAGACAAAAAATAATAGTAAAGAATGTCCACTAGGAAACAAGATTTGCATTGATCCCAAAAGAGACAAAACTACAGTGTGCGTTGTTGAGGATATTGAAGACTTTTGGGCTATAGAAAAAAGTAATTTTTACAAAGGTCTCTACCATATTCTGGGTGGAGTAATTTCAGCCGCAGATGGCATTCGTCCCGAACATTTAAATATAGATTCTTTGTTACATCGGATAAAAATAGGAAGTATTAAGGAGGTTATTTTGGCATTAGGTGCGACAGTTGATGGTCAGACCACGAGTCACTCTATCGCTGATAGTCTGAGTGGACTAAATGTTGAAATTACTCAATTGGCGCGAGGGATTCCTATGGGAGGAGAGCTACATTATTTAGATGATGGTACCTTGGCAGCTGCATTCAAAGATCGTCGTTAGATCTTCTAATTTATTTGATGAATACACTTTCAATCATTACTGCCCCCGATCCTAGGTTAAAAATTAAGAGTACTGATGTGGATCATATCGACTCTAAATTACAAAAATTTATGGATAACATGTCTGACACCCTCAGGCTTTCCTCAAATGGTGTAGGATTAGCTGCGCCACAGGTTGGAGTAAATAAAAGAGTGATTATTATCAATTCCTTTAAGGATGGAGAAAGAGGGAAGACGTTATTTTTTGTAAACCCTAAGATTCTCTCCTTTTCAGAAGAGACCGAAATCTCTGAAGAGGGATGTTTATCTGTACCCGGTTATTGTGCTGAGGTCAGGAGATCAAAATCCATCAAGGTTAGGTATCTTGATTACCACAATAGTGAACAAGAAATTTCTTTTACAGGATTCATGTCTATTTGTTTACAACACGAGATTGACCATCTAGATGGTATTCTTTTTATTGACCGTCTATCTTCAACAAAAAAGAACATTGCGATCAGGAAGCTAAAAAAACTGAAAAAACTTTCTAGTACTGTTAATGTTATCTAACTAATAAATTTTTCAGAAATTTTCTTTGATATGAAGTTAATATTTTTTGGTTCATCTCAATTCTCTGTCATTGCTTTGCAGGCTTTGTTGGATAATAATTATAAAGTTCTCGCGGTATACACGCAAAAACCGAAACCGTTTGGCAGGGGGCAGAAAGACGCCCTATCACCCGTGCATCAACTTGCTCTAAGAAATAATCTGATCGTAAAAACTCCTGTGAGTTTAAAACAAAGAGATGAAAGGAAGAAATTTTTAGAATTTCAATGTGATTTAGGGATTGTTGTTGCTTATGGACTTTTGCTTCCTCAACAGATACTAGATGCACCAATGCACGGGTGCATTAATGTGCATGCCTCGCTTTTGCCACGATGGAGAGGTGCTGCACCAATACAGCGTTCCATACTTGCTGGTGATAAAAGGACCGGGATTACAATCATGCAAATGAATGCTGGGTTAGATACAGGGAATATCTTGAATTCCAAGGATATTAAAATTTCTTCAGACACAAACTTCCTTGATCTTGAAAAGACATTATCGATTTTGGGATGCAATCTTTTAATTGAGACAATTAAGAATCTATCTATTGGTTCTTTGGAAGGGAAGAAACAACCAACAAAAGGCATTACCTATGCAAAAAAAATTAGCAAAAATGAAGGAAGGGTTGATTGGCGTTGCAGCGCAGAGGATATAGCAAGGAAGGTTAGGGCCTTGAATCCATGGCCCGGTGTATGGTTTGAAGATAGTTTAAATAATTCCAGAACAATCATTAAAATACATTCTGTTGAGGTTGTGGATGGACGTTTTGGCAAGAAAGTAGGAATTGTTTTGGATGAAAAATTAACAATTGCTTGTGGTGATAATGCTGTGAGGATTTTAACTTTACAAAGAGCAGGAAAAAAGATTATGACGGCTGCGGAATACCTTAGAGGCAACCCTATTTCTGTTGGCCATCAGTTTTGTTGAAATCTCATGTCTAGAGTCAAATTAATAATTGAATATGATGGAACTGACTTTGTTGGCTGGCAAAAACAGGATAATGGTGTTTCTGTGCAAGATCTTGTAGAGAACGCATTGCTGAAGGTTACTGGACAAAAAATAAACTTACATGTTGCTGGCAGAACCGATGCAGGAGTGCATGCTATCAAGCAAGTTGCTCATTTTGATTATAAAGTTACAAAAAAAATAGAGATTAAGAATCTTAGCGAAGCGATTAACTTTTATATAAAAAATTATCCAATTTCTGTGTTAAATGCTGAGAAGGTTACAAAGAAATTTCATGCGAGATTCTCAGCTAAAGCCCGTGTTTATCTGTACCGCATTAGCAACAGGAAATCCAAAGTTGCCCTAGATAAAAACCGAGTATGGTTGTTGAGGAAACCTTTAAATATCGCCTCAATGAAGAAAGCTGCTCAGCTCTTGATTGGAAAGCATGATTTTAATTCTTTTCGTTCTGTAAATTGTCAAGCTCGATCATCAATTAAATCACTTAAGAGCATAAAAATTACAAGCAAGAAAGAAGAATTGAGAATTACGTTAATGGCACCATCTTTCCTGCATAATCAAGTAAGGATTATTGTGGGTACTCTTAGAATGGTCGGAGAGGGTAAAATAAAACCTAAAGATATATCTGATATTCTCAAAGGATGTGACAGAAAGCTTGCTGGTCCAACAGCGCCCGCCAATGGATTGTATTTTGTAGAAGCTAGGTATTAAAGGTTGGCTTTAAAGTAACTGCTTAAAATATTTTTATAAATTTTTGTAAGACTGTTTAAGTCTTTTATTTTTACACATTCATTTTCTGCATGAATCGTTTTATTAATCAATCCAAATTCCACTACCGGGCAATATTTGTGAATGAATCGTGCATCCGAAGTTCCACCTGTTGTTGATAAAGTTGGGCTTTTTCTCGTTATCTTTGTTATAGAATTTGAGACGATTTTTGTAAATTCTCCTTGTCTAGTCAAAAATGGTTCACCTGTTAATTCAAGAGTTAGGGAATATTTTTTATAAACGGAGTTACATATTGTCCGAATCTTTTTCTCAATACTTTGTCTTGAATGTTTATTATTAAATCGGATGTTAAATTCTGCGCTTGCTTCTGCAGGAATCACATTAAATGCAGAATTATTAACATTAATTGATGTAATTTCTAGATTAGATGGGTCGAAGTATTTATTCCCATTATCCCATTTATTGGATTTTATTTTTGTCAGCATCTTTAGTAGATATGTAATTGGATTATCTGCTATTTTAGGATATGCAACGTGGCCTTGTAAGCCAAAGACTTTTAGACGGATATTCAAACTTCCTCGTCGACCTATTTTAATCATTTCTCCTAATGCGTTTGGATTCGACGGTTCACCAACTAGGCAGACATTCATTATTTTTTTGTTTTTCTTTAGCCATTGAAGGACTTTTCTTGTTCCATTGATTGCAGATCCCTCTTCATCACCAGTAATTAGCAGACTGATAGATCCGTCAAAATTATTTTTTTGTTCAGAGAGAAATTCTTTAACGGCACAAATGAAGCATGCAATTGACCCCTTCATGTCAGATGCTCCCCTTCCATATAAGTACCCATTTTTTTTAATTCCAGAAAATGGATTATATTTCCAGTTTTTAATATTCCCTGGAGGAACAACATCCGTGTGACCTGCAAAGCAAAAATTTTTACCTTTTCCTAATTGCGCATAAAGATTGGTTACTTTTGCAGATCCTTTTTCTTGAAACGACAAAATCTTGCAATTAAAACCTAATCTCTTGAGATAGGATGCGACTAATTTGATCGCGCCCTCATCTTTAGGCGTTATGCTCTTTCTCCTAATTAGATTTTTTGTAATTCTTACTGCTTCCAAAGTCACCCTTAGTTACGCAGAAGTTCATTTATAGAAGTTTTTGATCTAGTTTTTTGATCAACTTTTTTCACAATAACCGCGCAATACAGATTCACATTCCCTTTTTTCGAAGGGAGCGTTCCTGGTACGACGACGGAATAGGCTGGTATGCTACCATAGTGAACCTTACCATTTTCCCTATCATAAATTTTAGTTGAGGCGCCGACATATACTCCCATGGAAAGAACAGATCCAGTTTCTACAATGACGCCTTCGGCTACTTCACTTCTAGCTCCTATAAAACAATTATCTTCGATAATAACAGGGTTTGCTTGCAGGGGCTCGAGAACGCCACCTATTCCAGCTCCTCCAGAAATATGACAGTTCTTTCCTATTTGTGCGCAAGAGCCCACAGTGGCCCAAGTATCAATCATAGTACCGCTATCTACATATGCACCAATATTGATAAAACTTGGCATTAAAACTACCCCATCAGCGACGTAGGAACCATGTCTAGCGACACCATTTGGAACCATGCGAAAACCAGCCTTTTTCCAGTCTTTAGGCTGCCAATTCCTTGTTTTGCCCGGTACTTTGTCGAACCAAGTTCCGTATGGGCCGGATAGCATTTTATTATCATTTATTTTAAAAGAGAGCAGGATTGCTTTCTTGATCCACTGATTTATTTTCCATTTATTCTTCTTCTTTTCGGCTATTCTAATGTTCCCACTATCCAATAAGTCAATGGTTCTATTCACAGCGCGCCGCACTTCGCCCTTAGTATTTAGAGAAATTTTCTTGCGTTTCAACCAGGCCGCATTAATCGATTTTTCTATATCACTAATTTTCATATCTAATCACCGAGTTATTTTATATTTCTTTTGTCAGCCTTTGTACCCATTTAGTAAGGTTTTTTGTAGTAAAATTAATGCTTAATGCATAATTATTACTTAAATTCTGCACTTTTTGATAATTAACCCATACGGTTCTCATTCCTAATTTGGAAGCTGGTACCAGATTTTGAGGCAGATCTTCAAAAATAATCGATTTTTGTGGCTCTAAATCAAAATTTTTCAAGAGCATTTTGTATGACTTATAATTTGGTTTTGGGATATAATTTGCGTCCATTATATCAAAGATGTTATCAAAGCTTTTCTTTAGGCCTAATCTTTCCAATATCTTAACAGCATAATTTTTTGTACTGTTTGTGTAGACAATTTTAGTTCCATCTAATTTCCCAAGTGCTGATTTTAGCGCAAGATTACTACTTATTTTTCCTAAGTTGACATTTTGTACGTAATCTAGGAATTGTATCGGGTCTATCTGGTGAAACTTCATTAGCCCCTTTAAGGTCGCTCCGTATTTTATAAAGTATTTTTTTTGTAGTATCCATGCTTCTTTTAAGTTAATTCCCAGCTTTAAAGAAATAAATTTTTGCATTCTCTTGTCTATTGCTTCAAAAATTTTTAAAGATGGATGATATAATGTATTATCCAGATCGAATATCCACGCATTAATTTGGCTTAAATCGAGGTCAGAATTTGTATTTTGTTGATTCACCGTCTAAAAACAATAGGATTTTATATTATTGACTTAAGATTATAGAAATTTTATATAGCCGCAAGCGACATTATTGATCTTATAAGGTTTAATTATGAAACGTACATTTCAACCAAGTAATTTAGTTAAGAAAAGACGACATGGTTTTCGCAGTCGTATCAAATCTCCTACAGGAAGAAAAGTTTTGTCCAGAAGAAGATCTAAGGGGAGAAAGGTTCTGTCCGCATAGGTAATGGAAGTTTTCATTTCGCCCTTAAGGAAGAGATCCCAATTTGTACGAATTGCCCAGAAAGGAAGAAAATTTTCTTCTGCTGGGCTAATTTTACAGATGCGCAAACTTGATGAAGATATAGACTTGCAGAATCAGAGAGGAAAAAAAATTATTGAGGTTGGCTACACCGCAAGCCAAAGGGTTGGTGGTGCCGTTAGCAGGAACAAGGCGAAAAGAAGACTTCGATCAGTGGCTGCCAAGGTTTTGTTAAAGCATGCAAAATGGAATCATGGATATGTTTTGGTGGCACGACCATCAACTAATGAAGTAGATTTTTATTCCTTAGTAGAGGAGTTAGAGTATTGTCTGAAAAAATTGAACGTTTATAGGAAATAAATAACATCCTTCCATGATTTACTATTCAAAAAAAATATTTTTTATCTTGATTCGGACGTACCAAGTATTGCTTTCGCCCTTACTTGGGCAGAATTGCAGATACCAACCCACTTGTTCGCACTACGCCATGGAGGCAATTAATTTATTTGGAGTACTGAAAGGTACACGACTTGCGATCAAGAGAATTATCCGTTGTCATCCCTGGGGGGAATCTGGCTACGATCCGATAAATGCAAAAAATATCAAAAGAATTAGAAAATGAGTGACAATAAAAACGCCCTTTTAGCCATAGTTCTTTCCGTTATTATTATAATGCTTTTCGAAGTTTTTTATAACGTGTCAGAACAGAGTGAAATCTCTGCGGATAAATCCGTCGTTGATCCTGTCATCACTCCTGAAGCTGATGATAATAAGAACAGAGCCAACCTACCTGTACCAAAAATAAAAGAGATTACCTCTGATGCTCCTAGCACAACCAGTTCATCTGTGGATCGAGCAGAACCAGCAAGAATTAGTATAAATTCAGAAAAGCTTGTTGGATCAATGAGCCTTACTGGTATGAGAATCGATGATATCAAATTAGTTCAATACAAAGAAAAACTTGATAAGGACAGTCCTGATGTTCGTGTGCTTTCGCCATCTACTGGTTATGGTGGTTATTTTCTTCAGACAGGATGGGTAAGTGAGTCTAAAGATGTTGTTCTTCCAGATAAAAACAGTGAATGGGTTAGTAGTGCAGATGAAATTCGCCCAGGAAGTCCAGTTAAGTTAACTTGGGACAATGGTGAAAAAGTTTTATTTGAGCAAACGATTCACTTAGACGATCAGTATATTTTTTCAATAACGCAAAAAGTTATAAATAATAGTTCAAAAAATATAAAAATATTTCCCTATGGCTTGATTTCTCGGAAAGGAACACCAGATACTTTAGGATTCTTTATTTTGCATGAAGGAGCCGTCGGTTTTGTTGATAATCAATTAGAAGAAATTGATTATGACGAATTACGGGAAAATCAAAAATTTGAAAAGACCGTTAAAGGTGGGTGGTTTGGATTTACTGATAAATATTGGTTAGTTTCTTTTCTTCCTCCTCAAAACAGAGGGGCGGATTTTAGAGCATTTCATGTAGTAGATGAGAATAAGGAAAACATGTATCAAGTAGATTATTTGTTATCACAGGAATCCATAAAACCTGGAGAAGAAGGGGAAACCGTAACTAAATTTTTTGTTGGCCCGAAATCTATTGATTTACTGGATAGTTATAGTCACGAATTTTCGATACCAAAATTTGATTTAGCAATCGATTTTGGATGGTTTTATTTTTTAACTAAGCCTTTATTTTATTTAATGAAATTTTTATACGACCTTATAGGAAACTATGGCGTAGTGATTTTTGTAATTACCGCGATTATCAGAATTTTATTGTTCCCTCTAGCTAATAAGCAGTTTGCTTCAATGAATCATATGAAACAGGTACAGCCAGAAATTGTTAGATTAAGGGAGCGTTTTGCCGAAGATAAAGCACGACTTAATCAAGAAATGATGAAGCTTTATAAGGAGAAAAAAATTAATCCAGCTGCGGGATGTTTGCCTATTTTTATTCAGATTCCAATATTTTTTGCTCTGTATAAAGTTTTGTTTGTTGCGATTGAAATGAGGCATGCCCCTTTCTTTGGCTGGATACATGACCTTTCCGTTCCTGACCCTACTTCAAT
>CAYMIQ010000019.1:0-8755 GCA_964390605.1 uncultured Rickettsiales bacterium | reverse complement strand
CCAAAAACGATTGAATCTAGCAGAGAATTTGACCCTAGTCGATTTGCACCATGTACCGAGACGCACGCTGCCTCACCTATAGCCATAAGACCCGGGACTACCTCTAATTTACCATTCTTTATTGTTAATGCCTCTGTATGGATATTAGTTGGTATCCCCCCCATATTGTAGTGTACCGTTGGTTGTACTGGTATTGGCTCTTTGGTTACATCGACATTGGAAAATATTCTGGCAGATTCAGTAATACCAGGAAGCCTCTCTTCGATGATTTCTTTTTCTAAGTACTGCAAGTTTAAGTTCACATGATCTTTTTCTTTTCCACAACCCCTTCCTTGCTGTATCTCCGTAGCAATTGATCTGCTCACAACGTCCCTGGAGGCTAAATCTTTTGCCTTTGGTGCGTATTGCGCCATAAATTTTTCATTTTTAGAATTTGTTAAATAACCTCCTTCTCCTCTGGCTCCTTCGGTGATTAATATTCCGACCCCATATATCCCCGTTGGGTGGAATTGAATAAATTCCATATCTTGAAGTGGCAAATTAGCTCGTAAAACCATAGCGTTTCCATCGCCAGTGCATGAATGTGCAGATGTTGAGGAATAATATGTCCTTCCATAGCCACCGGTTGCTAGGATGGTCACATGAGCTTGGAAACGATGTAAAGTCCCATCATCTAAATTCCAAGCAATGACTCCTTGGCAACAGCCCTGGCTATCAAATATTAGATCTATTACGAAGTACTCAATGAAAAAGTTTGCACCATGGCTAAGTGATTGTTGGTATAGTGTATGCAAGATTGCGTGACCTGTTCGATCTGCTGCTGCACAAGTTCTTTGAGCTGTTCCTGATCCATAGTTAGTGGTCATGCCACCAAAAGCTCTTTGGTAAATTTTTCCCTCGGCTGTTCTTGAGAATGGTACCCCTAGGTGCTCTAGATCAATGACTGCTTCAGGTGCTTCTTTGCACATATGTGCTATGGCATCTTGATCTCCAAGCCAGTCAGAGCCCTTAATAGTATCGTACATATGCCAACGCCAATCATCCTTACCCATATTCCCGAGAGCAGCACTTATCCCTCCTTGCGCCGCAACCGTATGACTTCTTGTGGGGAACACCTTGGTAATACATGCCGTCTTAAGTCCCTGAGCCACTATTCCTAGTGTTGATCTTAATCCAGCACCACCTGCCCCCACAACAATTACGTCATAAAAATGATCTTGTATATTATGAGCTGCCATCTTTTAGTTTCTGATAAATAAAAAAAGAATTATTGCTATCGCGAAACTTGCAAGTGTTGAGCAAATTAGTCGATTTATTTGATGACTTAGCTTATTCATTTTTTCATCTTGCACATAGTCATCAATAACAACATTCAGGCCAAGAGCTAGGTGGTACAGGGCAATAAGGTTTAAGCATACCATCAAAAAAATATTTTTTATTTCGCCAAACCATAAGAATGTTGAGGTGTAATTTCTTATCTCTAGTGACATAGCCTCATATATGAACCATAGAGTTAATGGAATTAGTATTAGTGCGCTGATTCTTTGTAATTTCCAGTGCCTCATTATTTTACGCCTAAAACAAATATTAATATTGGGGCTGCAATTGATAGTAAAATAATTAACCATCCGGTTATATTTACGGCCCGCATTCCAATACCTCTACCTGTGTCCCAGATTAAATGTCTTATCCCATTTAATAAATGATAGCAAAATGCAGTTATCAGGAAGAGAAGTACGGATAGCCCAAACCAAGAAGATATGATGTTTATAGTTTTTTTATACATTTCTGGACCAATGGCTATAGACAATAACCACCATATTAAAATTAGCATGCCTGTCCCTAAGACTATACCTGCTAGTCTATGGGTGATTGAAAGAACGGAAGTGATTTGCGGTTTATAGATCTGCAGGTGAGGTGATATGGGTCTCTTCATCTAACATGAACCTCTTATTTATTTCATTTTCTTCGGAACTAGGGCGGTATAATCAAGATCAAGGACTATATTCTCAGGAAAATTATCTTTTGGAAATATTTCCTTGGAGTTATTTTTAGATGCCAAGGTCCTTATTCTTAGCCCACCAACATCTTTACGACCAGTAATTTCCTTTTTTTCCAGTATCTCTGACCATGCATAAATTGTATCTCCTGCAAACGTTGGAGAAGTATGACGGCCACCATTGATAGATGCTATTTTAAAAGCATTTGCTAAACCATTACAAGAAATTGCCCTTGCGAGACTTATGATATAGCCTCCGTAGATAATCCTACGACCAAAGCGACCATCTTTTTCTATATGTTGGTTGAAGTGTACGCGCGCATTATTTTGATAGAGTCTTGTTGCAAGCTGGTGCTCTGCTTCTTCGATAGTTTGCCCATCGAGATGGTGTATTTTTTCGCCAACTTCAAAATCTTTCCAAGAATAATCTGATCCACTTGCTTTGCTGTCCCAATTACTAAAGTCGACTCCTTCTGGAATATACAGATCCTTTGTCAAAACTTGTTCTGGAAGCTGTTTTGGGATAACTTCCTTGGGTGCAGGCGAACTTTGCTTTTTCTTTCTCATCATTAACCATCTGTAATATTCAATTACTATTTGGTTTTTTTGGTTGTAACCAACTGACTTAACATAAACTGTTCCGGTCTTTTTATTGGAGTTTTCTTTCACACCGATTATTTTTGATTTTGCACTTACAGTATCTCCTGGGAAAACGGGTTCTCCAAAACGACATCCCGCATAACCGAGATTAGCTATTGCGTTTAATGATAAATCAGGAACGGTTCTACCAAAAACCATATGGAAAACTAAAATATCATCTACAGGTGCCTTCGGGTATCCTAGTCTTTTTGCAAATGCGTCAGAGGAATGAAGGGGAAAACGTGATCCAGTAATTGCTGTGTATAGAGATACATCACCATAGGTTATTGTTCTTGGTACTGCATGGATAATCTCCTCATTTACTTTATAATCCTCAAAAAATCTTCCGGACGTTGATTTTTTCATTCTTTAAACTCCCATCATTTATCTTCTTAGGTAAGAACTAATAAGTTTTTCGGCGATTTGCACAGTATTTAGTGCTGCTCCTTTTCTTAAGTTGTCGGCAACGATCCAGAGAGATAGGGTGTTTTTTAAAGTTGCATCCTTTCTAATCCTACTGACGTAGACAAGATCAGTGCCATGTGATTCTTTCGGTGTAATATAACCGCCATCAGATCTGCGATCAATGACTGAAATGCCGGGAAATTCATTTAAAATCTTTCTTGCCTTATTCTCAGAAATATTTTTTTTGAACTCAATATTCAAAGACTCGGCGTGACCTACGAATACCGGAACTCTTACACAAGTTGCAGATATCTTGATACTAGGATCAAGAATTTTCTTGGTTTCCACCTCCATCTTCCACTCTTCTTTAGTTGATCCATTTTTCATAAAAATATCAATATGAGGTATGACATTAAAGGCAATTGGTTTCGTTAGAAATTTTCTTCTCATGCTTGTATTTTGATTTAATAATTTTGTTTCGCTAGAAAGCTCATCCATAATTTTTTTTCCAGCACCCGATGTTGATTGGTAGGTAGAGACAACGACTCTTTTTATTTTTGCGATTTCATGCAGTGGCTTTAATGCTAAAACCATTTGAATTGTTGAACAATTTGGATTCGCAATTATATTTCTTTTTTTATAATTAATGATTGCTTCGGGGTTTACTTCCGGAATGACAAGGGGCACATCTTTTTCCATCCTAAAATATGAAGTGTTATCAATAACAACGGAACCTTTTGCTGTAGCTTTGGGCACAAAGATTTTACTAATTTTTGCGCCAGCGGATGATAAAACAAGGTCTACATTCTCAAAATTAAATGACGCAAGGTTTTGTATCGTAGTGACTTTTCCTCTGCCAAAACGCACCTTCTTTCCAGCGGACTTTTTGGACGCTAGGGAAAACAATTCTTTGATTGGAAATTTTCTTGTTTCCAAGATTTCTAAGATTTCGCGACCTACATTACCAGTGGCTCCAATAACTGCAACTTTATATTTCATGAGATAAAAATTAAATTAAATGAATCAATTCTTTTAAAACCACATCTCCCATTCTTGATGTAGAAATGCGCTTCATACCTTTTTGCATAATGTCTGCTGTACGATAACCCTTATTGAGTGTTTTATGTACAGCTTTTTCAATAATTTTGGCGATATTATTCTTATTGAAGGAATACCTCATCATCATGGCTACACTGAGAATTGTTGCGAGTGGGTTCGCTACGTTTCCTCCGGCTATATCTGGGGCACTGCCGTGTATTGGTTCATACATCGCATTTTGTTTCCCTGATTTAGATTTACTACCCAAAGAAGCGGAGGGTAACATGCCGAGAGATCCCGTTAGCATAGAGGCAGCGTCGGATAATATATCACCAAACATATTCGTTGTAACAATTACATCAAATTGTTTAGGGTTTCTGATTAGCTGCATTGCTGCATTGTCGACATACATATGTGTTAGCTTAACATCTTTGTATTTTTTGTGTGTTTTAGAGACAACGTCTCTCCAAAGTAATGTTGACTCTAAAACATTAGCTTTATCTACAGAACACACGATTCCCTTTCTTTTTTTTGCCAATTCGAATGCTATTTTGGCGATTCTTTCAATTTCATAAGTTTCATATACAAGAGAATTGATTCCCTTGCTCTTTCCCGAACTTATTTTTTTAATTCCTCTAGGCTTGCCAAAATATATGCCTCCTGTAAGTTCGCGAACAATCATTATATCCAATTTTGAAACAACTTCAGGCTTCAAGGTTGAGGCGTTAATTAAAGGGTCGAAGACAATTGCAGGTCTCAAATTAGCAAAAAGCTTTAGTTCTTTTCTTAGAGCCAAAAGGGCACGTTCTGGTCTTAGGTTAAAGGGAATAGTTTCCCATTTTGCACCACCAACTGATCCCAAAAGAATGGCATCAGCTTTTTTTGCTATACTCAACACCTCTGCGGTAATGGGTTTTTTGTGTATGTCATAAGACGATCCTCCAATTTCTCTTTCTGTTATCTCTAGGTTCAAATCTGTCCTTTCATTGATACATAACACGATTTTTCTAGCCTCAGCTATTATCTCAGGACCAATGCCATCACCTGGCAACATAAGTATATTTTTTTTCATATTCTTAATTCCAAAGCCAGGGCTGGCGCTTCTGCTGACTCTTTTCAAATTTGTCTATTTTTTGGACTTTTTCCATTGTTAGACCTATGTCATCTAGTCCGTTTAATAAGCAATATTTGTTAAAGTCATCAATCTCAAATTTAATTTTCTCTCTATTGTTGAATTTTATGATTTGAGATTCTAAATCAATTTTAAATCTTATGTTTGAGTTATTTTTTAGGTTTTGAACCAATTTATTAATTTTTTTATTATCTAGTTGTATAGGCAGGATCCCGTTCTTAAGACAGTTGTTATAGAATATGTCTGCATAACTCGGAGCTATTATGCATCTAATCCCAAAATCTAATAGCGCCCATGGAGCATGCTCCCTTGAAGAACCACATCCAAAATTTTCTCCTGTTACTAGAATACTTCTTCTTTGATGAGTTTTTTTGTTAAAGACAAAGTCTTTTTTGACGTTTCCTTTCTCGTCGTAACGCAAGTCATAAAATAAACTTTTTCCCAACCCGGTTCTTTTGATCGTTTTGAGAAATTGTTTCGGTATAATCATGTCCGTGTCTACATTCATCATAGGAAAAAAGATTGCTGAAGAGTCTAAAATAGTGAATTTTTTCATTTTCTATAACAATTTTCTGACATCTACTATTTGACCAGCGATAGCGGCTGCCGTTGCCATCTGAGGATTCATAAGATGTGTTCTTCCTCCTCTTCCTTGCCTGCCTTCAAAGTTCCTATTCGAAGTTGAGGCACATCTTTGTCCTGGCTTAAGTTTGTCTGCATTCATGGCAAGGCACATTGAACATCCGGGTTCTCGCCATTCGAATCCAGCTTTAGTGAATATTTCATGTAGACCTTCTTTTTCAGCTTGTTTCTTTACTAACCCTGATCCAGGTACGACTATCGCTGTAGTGTTTTTTGAAACCTTTTTTCCTTTCGCGATTTCAGCAGCAAGCCTTAGATCTTCTATTCTTCCATTTGTACATGAACCAATAAAAACTTTATCAATTTTAATGTCAGTTATCTTTTTGTTAGAGGGAAGACCCATATATTTTAATGATCTAGCGATCTGCGATCTTTTGTCCTGGTTACTTGTGTTCTTTAAATCAGGTACTTTTCCTGAAATGCCAACTACATCTTGAGGACTGGTTCCCCATGTTACTTGCGGCTCTATTTTAGATGCATCTAGCGTTATTTCCTTGTCATAAGTTGCCCTTTTATCAGAAGGAAGTTTTTTCCAAAATTCAATTGCTTTTTTCCATGCATTTCCCTTAGGTGCCATTGGTCGGTTTTTAATATAATTAAAAGTTGTTTCATCTGGCGCTATAAGGCCGGCCCTTGCTCCCGCTTCTATTGACATGTTGCAGATACTCATTCGAGCTTCCATTGAAAGTTTTCCAATAGTTTTACCCGCATATTCAATTACATGTCCTGTGCCGCCAGCTGTTCCGATCTTAGCGATTATGGCTAAGATTAAATCCTTGGAAAAAACTCCACTAGTAATATCTCCATTTATTGTGATACGCATGTTTTTTGCAGGTGATTGGATTAATGTTTGAGTTGCAAGCACGTGTTCAACCTCTGATGTTCCTATGCCAAACGCCAGTGCTCCAAAAGCTCCATGCGTTGAAGTGTGCGAGTCACCACATACAATAGTCATGCCTGGTAATGTGAAGCCCTGTTCTGGTCCCACGATGTGCACAATTCCCTGTCTAATATCGTTCATAGAGAAAAAATTTATTTTAAAATTTTTACAATTTTTATCTAATGTTTCTATTTGTAGCTTTGATTCCTTGTCAGCAATCCCCATCTTTCTGCTTGTAGTAGGTACGTTATGATCCGCAACTGCCAGTGTTGCTTGCGGCCTACGTACCTTTCTGTTTGATTTTAATAATCCCTCAAAAGCCTGAGGACTCGTGACTTCGTGAATCAGATGTCTATCGATATAGAGTAAACAGGTCCCATCTTTTTGCTTATTGACGAGATGGTTGGTCCAGATTTTATCAAATAGGGTTTTTGGTTTAGCCATTTTTCTATCTTTAAATTTTGCACAGGCTATTTCTTCTGGTCTTCCTGAATCTCCTTATTCTTATTAGAATCGGGCTCGTTCTTTTTTTCAACTTGTTGTTCCTTATTTTCTATCTTAGCACTTACATCAGAATCTTTTTTAGCTTTATTTTCAGATTTTTTTTCACTCCCTTTCTCTGTTCCCGGTTCTTTCTTTGGTTGTGTTTCTTCTTTCGTGGTTGTTGGGGATGGGGAAACTTCCTCTTTCATGTTCTCAGTTAAAATATTTTCTTGGGTAATCCTTGCGCTTTTTCCAGATCTTTCTCTGAGATAATACAGTTTAGCTCGCCTGACATTTCCTTTTGCAGAAATAGTGATTTTTTGAATCTTCGGAGAGAATAGGGGGAATACTCTTTCAACACCCTCTCCAAAGGAAATTTTTCTTATTGTAAAAGATGAATTAATGCCAGCGTTTTTCTTGGCAATACATGCACCTTCGAAGATTTGTATCCTTTCTCTGCTTCCTTCAGTAACCTTCATGTGTACCTTTATCGTATCCCCGGAAGAAAAGTCAGGAATTTTTTTCTTTTCCGTTAATTGTTTAATCTGTTGTTTTTCTATGTCTTCAATTGTTTTCATTTATTTTTAATACTTTATTTTCTTTAAATTGTTTCCATAAGTCGGATCGTCGTTTTTTCGTTATCTGCAGAGACTTTTTATACCTCCATTCTTGGATTTTCTTGTGGTGTCCAGAAATGAGTACTTTTGGAACTTTTAGCCCTTTCCACTTTTGTGGTCGAGTATAGTGTGGATATTCTAATAATCCAGTCTCAAATGTTTCTTCATCTAATGATTTCTTATTTCCCAATACTCCAGGAAGAAGTCTAAGGCAGGAGTCGATTATCACTATTGCCGCTAATTCGCCTCCTGATAACAAATAATCCCCAATGCTAATTTCCTCAACCTTATTACTTTTTATAAATCTTTCATCTACACCCTCATATCTTCCACAAATTATCGTAATTTCCTTTTTTTTGGCTAATTTCCTAATCATTGATTGATTCAACATCTTTCCGCGGGGCGTTGGATATATGAGTGTGTGACTTTTCTTGTTATTTATTTTCAATGACCTAAGTGCAGAGTCAAGAATATCGGGCCTCATTATCATTCCGCTTCCTCCCCCAAATGGTGCATCGTCAACTCTGTAGCTTTTGCTATTTGCAAATTCTCGTATGTCAGTTACTGATAATTTCCAGATTTTATTCTGAAGAGCTTTTCCAGCCAATGAGCAACCCAAGGGCCCAGGGAACATTTCTGGGAACAGGGTTAAAATGTTAATTGACCAAGGTATTTTCTTTTTTTTCGTCATTGCTTTTCAATGCGGAGCAATAATTACTCACGATTCATTAATCCATTAATATGAAGTATTTTTTATTTTTAACTGGTGGTTGTTATTATATCAGCTGTAACATGTATATCAAATTTAGCTAACTATACTACCACTGGAAATTAGTCTTTACCTTTCTGCTCAGGTGAGGTCTTTGCATCAGGAGCGGCCTCAGTTTTTTCCTCAGTTTTTTCCTTAGCCGGAGCTGCCG
>CAYMIQ010000018.1:0-8913 GCA_964390605.1 uncultured Rickettsiales bacterium | reverse complement strand
ATGGCGTCGTAACTGTGGTGATACCCAGGATATGGTTGATACGGACTAGAGGTATGTTGCCATAAATTGCCAAAACAAGAGTCTTTAAGTTCTTGGCTTGGTTCGTAAAGGCTATCTTCTAGAAAGTTTCCTTCAATTTTAAATTTTTTACCATAAATCTCTAATTCACTTTCCAGGGGTAGGCGCCTTTTTTTCCATCTTGCGTAAGCATAAGCTTCATAATAACTGATGTGACTAACGGGTTCTTTTAGTTTTAAATGTTCCACACCATACAAAGTATATCTAAAAAATTTTCCGTTTTCTTTAAACCAATAAAGAGGGAATTGAATTTTATTTTTTTTGATAAAATCCCATCCATCGGATAACCATAATTCTGGTCTTGAATAACCGCGATCTTCAATGAAGCCTAAATATTCTTCATTGTTCACTAGCTTTGTCGATATAGAAAATTTTTTTAAATAAACTTTATGATTAGGTAACTCATTATCGTAACAAAACTTTTTTTCATGGTAACCGATTTGGTAAATTCCCTCTTTAAAACTCATCCATTTGTTTTTGATAAGTCGGTTTGATAACTTTCTGTTTTTCCTCTTAGAAATCCCCTTTTTTTTGCTAAATAATAAATTTTTTGTATCCATTAACATGAGCTCTTGATGTTGTTGTTCGTGGTTCAATCCAAGAATAATGACTTTTTTTAAATGGTGATTTTTTACTTTTTTTTGGAACGTAAGAAAATCCACAATCTTCTTATCTATCATGGTTCGATAATTCATCACCTCACTTAAAGTTAGCGTGATATCAGAACCTCTTAAATTTCTTGCAAGCATTTTTCCTGCTAAATTGTAGTAGGAGTTAAAGAAAAAATCATATTTTTTACCAGGGGATTTATAATTTTTGACATGGTTTTTAAGAACAAAATGATCAAAAAACCATGACGTATGACCTAAATGCCATCTGATTGGGCTTGCATCAGCCATGCTTTGCTTTAACCAGTCTTTCTCTTCAAATAAATTGGCAATTTTAACAGTTTGGCGCCTTACTTTATTGTATTCTCCGACGATTTGATTTATTTCAGACATTAGTATCTTTTTTTAAAGGGCTAACCTCTTAGTAAAAAAACAGAAAAATTTTTATTCGGATCTTTCCAACTTTTAATTTTCTTCCATCCAGACAAGACAGCAATTTTTTTAAATTGATTCTCATCGTATTTATAACAGTCTTCAATGTGAATTTTTTCGCTTTTTTTGATACAAAATTTCCTTTTACTAATTTTAATAGATTGGTTTTTAAGGGATTCTATAAAGACCTCTATGCAGCCTCTTTTTTTATTATATTTGGCAACGTGGCGAAAGTGGCTAGTCTTAATGTTACCTGCCAATTCGCGGTTAATTCTTTTCAATAAATTAAGGGTAAATTTTTCTGTTATGCCTTTTTTGTCATTATAGGCATTTTCAAGAACGGTTTTGTCTTTTTTTAAGTCGATTCCGATGACAAGATCTACTTCTCCGTTAGAAATTTTTGTCAATGATCTTAAAAAGCCTTTTGCTTTCTTTTCGGAAAAATTGCCAATTGTTGAACCAGGAAAAAACAAAATATTTCCATTCCCGTTTACGATATTAGGAAATTTTACATTCTCGGAAAAATCGTAGACCACAGGCTTTACTTGCATGTATTTATATTTTTTTGCAACTTTTTTGGAATTTTCTACTAAATGTTTTTTAGATATATCAACCGGAAAGTAATATTTAATTTGTTTTCCTGCTTGCAACAAAGGTTCTGCTTTTAGCGCGGAACAACCACCTAAATAGATTAGGGAATTTTTATTATTGGTCTTTGAAAGAATTTCCTTGGCATAATTTTTTAAAATATAGAGTTCAGTTCTCGTTTGATAATATTCCTTTAGTTTAGATATTTCGTTAAAAATTTTTATACCATTTTCATCGTATAGGTATTTACATGGAATTTTTTTATTTTTTAATGAAAGCCCTTTCAGGATTTCGGAACGAAAAGAGCTTGGTTGTTTTAAAGATATTTTCGAGCGACTAGTAAAATCAACATATGAACGGTCAAAATTATTCATCAAATGATTAAAACATGACTGTTTTTGTATTCAAACATAAATATGAGCACAGAACTCATAGATTTACTAGAGGCTAGAGGGTGTTTTGTGAACCCTCTACCGTATTCCAGAAATCTTTCATTTTACTTCCAGAAAATCTTTTTATTGAAAATTCATCAATATTGAAACGCTTATCTTTAATCTCTTTGTTGACAACTAGTTCTCCTAAAATTTTGCCAAATATTGGTGTGTATTTAAAAGATTGTCCTGCCCCTAGGCAGTGATACAGATTGGAAATGTTATTATCTTTACCTAAAATAAATTTTAGATCAGGAGTAATGTCAAAAAAACTAATATAACCACCACTGAAAATAAAAGGAGAAGAATTAGGAAAGCGATCGCGGATCATTTCAGCATACTTATTAGTCTCCGCATAGGATGCTGTATAGTTTGATGAATCAAACATAATATCCGAACCCTTCATCGCCGTTGGTTCCTCCGCGAATGCTCTCGCAATTGCAGTTGAAGATCTTTGCCTTGGTTGATGCATGTGCAGCTCCCCGTCTCGCCAAGTTCTAAAATATGCTAAATTAAGATAGTCAGCTATGATCGGATAGCTTGTTGGAAGTTTATTTTTGCTAATCAGCCAATTTGATACATAGACTGGATGAAGAGTAACGGGGATTTGTAGTCCTATGTTATTAAATATATGAGGACTCCAGCCTCCCGCTGCATTGATTATATTTTCTGCAATAATGATTCCCTTGTTGGTTTTTATTTTGTTTATTTTATTTTTAGATTTTGCTTCAAATCCTGTCACTACCGTGTTTTCATGTAAATCTATCCCGTGAATTTTAATCGCTTTGTATAAAGCATTCCTAACATCAATGGGATCAACTATTCTTGCGTTCGGTTCATAAAAATAAATTTCATTATTCTCATCTATTCTGATTGCATTATGTGTTAGATCTTTTAATTGCTCTCCTTTGACGATTGAAAATTCGATTCCTGATTTATTAAGTTTTTTTTCTAATTCTTTCCAAGTCTTTCCCGATTCTTTTTGATTATTCTGGGCAATCCAAATTGCTCCAGTTTTACTTGATTTTACTTCGGTTCCCCAAATTTCATGAATGTTTTCCCACATATTGTTGGCCTGTTCAGCTAAAACAGCTGCCTTAATAGATGAGTTTGCTGACCTAATTATACCGCTATGTTTTGAGCTTACCCCTCCACATAATATTCCTTTTTCAATTATACATACATCTTTACCAGTGGACTTTAAATTTTGCGCGATAGAAATTGCCGTTGATGTCCCTAGGCACCCTCCTCCAATAATAACACTGTGATACTTTTTAAACATTTTCGAACTCCCTATCTTGAATTAAAAATTGATCTAGATATTTTTTGCCAAGCGCCAAAGATCCTGGGGGAAAAGAGGGAAGGGTAGGGGCTTTGACGCTAGAGCAAAAATACTTTTTATATTAGTGATTATTCGCTGATGACTTGTTCGCCAAAAGCAAAGCCGAGTATAGGATTAATTAGAACTGTTACATTCTTTCCGTCCTTATTTTTAGCGTGGACTTTGTAGAGGCCGTGGAAAACCTCATAACCAACAAAATCGCTATAGCCTTGCTCCACTAGTTTTATTTCGATAACCCTTTCGGATAAAACCGGTGTATTTTGAATATATTTTCCGTGAACTTCTTGCCGTACATAGTCACGGGCCGACGCCTTATTAAAGCCAGCCATTGTAAATACACAGATTAAGATTAGTGCCATTACGGTCATAAATAGCGACCATAGTGGATAGGTATTGTGTAGTATTTTTCTCATTTTCTATATTCCTTAATTTAAATTAACTAAATTAAACTTAATGTTGGGGCACTATAACTATGTAGTCTGAATGAATAATGTTTCCGAAATTCATCAAATATTCATGTTTTATGGCTTAGTTCGATTTTTATATGTGGTAGAATAAAACTGTTTTTCAAATGCGGATACTTGTTGTAGAAGATGAACCAACGCTATCAAAGCAGATCGTCCATTCGTTAAAAAATGTCGGTTATGCGGTAGACGCAGCCTTAGAGGGCGAGGAAGGGTATTTTCTCGGAGATACAGAGCCTTATGATGTTATCGTTCTCGATTTAGGGCTTCCCGAAATTGACGGTTTTACGATTTTGGAACGCTGGAGAAAGTCAGGCAATAAAACTCCAGTTCTGATTCTTACCGCGAGGGATCGTTGGCAGGACAAAATTAAAGGTTTTGATATTGGTGCCGATGATTTTGTTACTAAACCTTTTAGTATGGAAGAGGTGATCGCTCGAGTACGCGCGCTAATTCGCAGATCTAGGGGTCTTGCAAAATCAATTATAGAATTCGGTCCTATTTCTCTGGATGCGAGTCGATCGAAAGTTATGGTTAATGGTCGAAAAGTTATTTTAACTTCGCATGAGTATAAGATTTTTTCCTATCTTATCTATAATCAAGGGAAAGTTATTTCTCGTACCGAATTAACCGAGCATACATACGATAAAAATTTTGATCGTGATTCCAACGTGATCGATTCTTTCATCAAAAAAATACGTGATAAGATAGGAATCGATTGCATCACAACTGTTCGGGGGATGGGGTATCGTTTCGATTGGGACAAAAAAGATCAATAAAATTTTTCTTTAGTTTAACGCGTTAATTTCCACAGGAAAGTGTCTGATTCATCAGCTAGTAAATAGATATCCCCTTTATGATCAATTTCTAAATCTCGTACTCGGCCAATACGATCACGGAAAATAACAGTTTCACCAACTGCGCTGCTCCCTTCCATATCCACCTTGATAAGCATATCAAATTTTAATGATCCTACTAGAACATCTCCTTCCCATTCCTTAAAGGTTTCTCCTTGGTAAAAAGCCATACCACTGGGTGCAATTGATGGAATCCAAATGCGCATTGGCTCCATAAAGCGAGGATCCGAAGCTTTGCCGCTACCAATTTCTGACCCACTGTAATTAGTGCCGCCCCATCCAATTTCCTCCCAACCATAATTTTCACCAAACTCTACTTTTCCCAAAAAATCTCCACCCTTAGCTCCGTGGTTAACCATATAAACTTTATGATCGAAGGGAGATAACGCCATCCCTTGGGGGTTTCTGACACCAATTTGATAAACCTCTGGTGACCAGTCTTTTTTATTAACAAAATGGGGGTTGGTTGATGGTGTTGATCCGTCCAAGTTGATGCGAATAATACTACCAGGATGCTTAGAACCATCCTGAGCAATCATTCCTTCGTGACGTTCGCCAGCACTGATGAATAAAAAACTATCTTGTATGACAAGTCTGGAGCCAAAATGAAAGCCAGAATTAATAGGTGGCTCTGCTCTAAATAGTGTTTTTGTATTCATTAGGACATCGTTAATTATTTTTCCTCGCACCACGGAAGTGCTGGATTTTCCAGATCCTCTGTCTTCGCTGTAGGAGAGATAGACATATTCTTTGTGATAAAGTACGTCAAGTAATCCCCCTTGGCGCAACGCTAGAATTTTAAGATCATGAGATACTGGAAAAATTTTTTGACTTGGCAGATGGACTCGGAGTAGTCGACCTCCTCTTTCTGTGATTAGAAGATTATTTTGATCAATAAAGCTCATTCCCCAGGGGTGGTTCAGGTTATTTGTAACTTTAATAAACTTAAGTTCTTTGGCTTTTGCATCAGAGCAAAATAATAGGATTGATATGGTAATGGCGACTAGAGATTTCATTTTTTATACAGATAAAATTTAAATGTTATATGCTAGACGAAAGGAGAAGACAATTAATATTATGATAGATTTTCTGTGAACAAGAGGTATAAGAACAGTTGGAAAGAATTATTTAAAAATCGGACAGTCATGTCTTGGTGTCTTTTTGACTGGGCCAATTCTTCCTTTCCAACGAATGTTATTACCTTCATCTTTGCTGCATATTTCATCCAATTTGTTGCCGAAAATCCTATTATTGGTACAGGGCAGTGGGGTTTAATGCAAAGTTTTGCCGCATTGTTTGTAGCGTTTTTGTCTCCGATACTTGGATCTATTGCTGATCATTCAGGACATCAGAAAAAATGGTTATTTTTTTGCACACTTGTTTGTATAGGATCAGTGTTTATGCTTGGAGACATTCGCCCGAATTCCTCACAAATATTTTTAGCTCTTAGTTTAGTTTTTTTAGGTATTTTAGGATTCGAATTTGGCATGGTTTTTTATAATTCATTTTTGGCAAAAATTTCTCCTCCTGGAATGATTGGTATTGTCTCTGGATTCGGTTGGGGTTTTGGGTATTTCGGAGGATTGGCATCGCTTTATTTAATATATACATTATTCGTAACGCCGAACGCTTTTCAGGCAGAACATATACCAAACATGATGCCTGTAATGTCTTTCGTTGCTTGTTGGTTTTTATTGTTTTCTCTTCCATTTTTTTTCTTCGTAAAAGAATCTGTACTAAAAACAAGATTGAAAATTTCCCGTTCCTTTTTAGAGGGTATTCGAAGTTTTGTATCTTTTATTTTTACACTAAAAAAATATAAACAGATTTTGTTGTTTTTATTAGCGCGCATGCTCTATGCCGATGGTTTAGCTACCTTGTTTATTTTTGGAGGTATTTTTGCTTCTACCGTCTTTTCTTTGCAGATTGGTGAAATTATTATTTTTGGTATTTTGATTAATATTACTGCTGGTATTGGATCTTTGGCATTTTCCTTTCTAGATATGAAATTTGGTTCTAAAAAAGTTATTTTAGTCTCTTTAGCCTTTTTGATCTGTTTGTGTGTCCTGTTGTTTTTCTCAACTAATGAAAAAAGTTTTTGGTTGCTTGGTGTCCCACTTGGATTTTTTATAGGACCAGTTCAAGCCTCTAGCAGAGCATTACTCGCAAAAATGGCCCCTAGAAAAATGAGTACTAGATTTTTTGGGATTTTTGCATTTTCTGGAAAGGCTACATCATTTTTAGGTCCAGCATTAGTTGCTTGGGTAACTATTTATTTTGATAATGCGCGTGCTGGTATGATCGTTATCATTGTATTCTTAGTTCTTGGCTACTTATTGCTTTCGAGAGTTAAGAAACTAAATTCTGCTAATGCTTAAAATGCCTTATGCTCGTAAAAACCATTGCTATATCGTTAGCATTTGCAGCTTTGATTACTTCTTTGTCTTTAATTGATCCACCAGGTTGTATCACAGCCTTAGCCCCTGCTTTGATAATTTCTAGCAAAGCATCAGGGAATGGAAAAAAAGCATCGGACGCAACAACGCAGTCTTTAGTTCTAGGCACTTTTTCATTTGCTAGCTCCTGCGCTTCTTCAGATTTCAGGACAGCTATTTTGGCTGAATCGATCCGACTCATTTGACCTGCGCCAATTCCTACTGTGATTTTATTCTTTACATAGACGATAGCATTAGACTTCACGTGTTTGCATACAGTAACAGCGAACAGCAGATCATCTACTTCCTTTTTGGATGGTTTTCTTTTTGTAACTGTTTTAATCGAAGTTTTGTTTACTTTTCCATTATCTACGTCTTGCACGAGCATACCTCCAGCAAGAGATCTGATTTGTAGTTGTGTATTTAAGGAATTAGGCATTCCACCAGTTTCGAGAACACGAATATTTTTTTTCTTTTTGAAAATTTTTTGTGCTCCAGCACTAATTTTTGGTGCAATAATAACTTCTGTGAATAATTTAATAATTTCCCTAGCAACATTTTCGTTTAGAGGTCTATTTACCGCAATTACTCCACCGAATGCGCTAATTGGATCACAGGATAAGGCTTTCTTATAGGAATTGAGTAAATTCTTACTTTCCGCGACACCACAAGGGTTTGCATGTTTGATAATAGCTACTGCCGGATCTCGAAATTCACTGACTAACTCAAACGCTGCATCCGTGTCATTAAAATTGTTATAAGAAAGTTCTTTTCCCTGGACTTGTCGAGCAGTAGACACGCCAAATCTTGAGTTATCTATTTTATAAAATGCACCTCTTTGATGAGGATTTTCCCCATATCTTAGTTCTTCTTGTAATTTTCCATTTATTGAAAAAAGCTCAGGAAATGCCCCCTCTTTTTTTGAAGACATCCATTGGCTGATTGCTTGATCATATGTTGATGTTTTTTTAAAGGCCTTTAGAGCCATTTGTTGCCGAAAATCATATGTGGTGGATCCGTTTTTCCTTTTTAATTGGTCTATTAGAGTCTTGTAGTCTCTTGGATCTGTAATGACTGTTAAAAATTCATGATTTTTTGCAGAGGCCCTAATCATGGCGGGGCCACCAATATCAATATTTTCTACTATTGTTTGAAATTTCTCTTTAGCTTCAATTGTTTGTTCGAAGGGATATAAGTTAACGATTACTAAATCAATTTCAGGAATTCTGTGATTCTTAAGAATCTTTTTGTGTGACCTTAGGTTTCTTCTAGCAAGCAAACCACCATGAATTTTGGGATGCAGGGTTTTGACGCGTCCATCTAGAATTTCAGGAAAACTGGTAATATCGGAAATATCAGTTACGGGTATTTTTCCTTTCCTTAAGGTTTTTGCAGACCCTCCTGTAGAAATAATTTCAATTCTCCTGGATTTTAAAAATTTTGCCAACGGCACTAGTCCCGATTTATCGAAAACAGATACCAGTGCTCTTTTTATTTTTATAGTTTTATTGATAGTCATTTCTTTTGTTCGACTTTGGCTTCGAGATTGACGATATTGTTTTCTTTACTGTATTGAGGAAGAACCTCTTTTAAGATTGCAATAGCGTTTTTTTCATCACCTTTTGCTAAAGAATCTCCAATTCTATTGATGGTGGAAGAAATTTCTGACAATTGAGGT
>CAYMIQ010000017.1:0-8930 GCA_964390605.1 uncultured Rickettsiales bacterium | reverse complement strand
CATTTTCGGGAGTAACTCTAAGTTTGTGTCTACTGATGCACTGTTCAACATCCCCATAGGTGTCGTGTTAACCAATAAAGTGGCGCGCTCTAACACAAGACTCCTGTCACTCCATTTATGAATCTTTATCCTCCCCCCAATTAGATCCTTTAGGGCTTGGGAATTCTTAATTGTTCTTCCACAAACAATGATTTTTTTTGCACCCATTTTTTTTAAACCAGCACAAACAGCTCTCGCAGATCCACCAGAACCATAAACAACAACTTTATCTATGTATTTTTTCCAAGCTGGTATTTTTAATTTTAGGGGGGCAACAAAACCATATAAATCGGTATTATAACCCTTCAAAGATCCATCCTTTTCCAACTTCACTGTATTAACTGAACCTGTCATTTTTGCTGAAATATCCAGGTAATCTAAATGTTCTAAAATATCGATTTTATGAGGTACGGTAACGTTCAGCCCTAAAAAACAGTCTTTATTCACTTTTCTAGATAAGAACTTCCCCACCTCACCTTTTTTCACCATAAATTTTCTATATATGCCAGAAACTTTATTTGTTTTTAACCAAAAATTATGGATAACAGGAGAAAGTGATTGCCGAACAGGCTGGCCAATAATACCAAGTATTTTTTTATCTTTTTTTATATTCAATAAACTTCTTCCTTTTTAAAAATAACACAAGTTCTTGCGTAGGCATACCCAATATGGTTTCTAAATTTCCTCTAGCCCAGTCAAATAAAGCACCACCATCTATTTCATACCTATAAACGCCAATCGAATAGTCCCGATTACCGCGCAATTTAATAAAGTATTTTTTAAGAGCTTCTGTTTTTAATAGTTTCATTTTTAAAGAAGCCACTCTGACACAAGACCATAATATTTTTTGATTGATAACCACACATACTGCACTAAAAAGTTGGTGTTTTTTTCCTGAGAGAAATTTTAATTGTTTAATGGCATCTTTTTTATTTCTTGGTTTATTAAAAACCCTCTCTCCACAAACTAAGATTTGATCAGACCCAATAACGCAACTACCAGGAGAGTTTTTAGCCACATTAAGGGCTTTTGCTTTTGCTATCGTAAGAGCTATGGTTCTGTATGTTTTTTTTTCAGTTGTCAGTTCTTTTTTTAGTCTACCCTCCCTAATTCCATGAGACTGACAAGCAAACCTGACATTTGCCTTGTTTAACAAATATTTTCTAGCAGAACTTCCAGAAGCCAATATTATATTCACTTGGTTCTCCACAAAGACCCCAAACATGACGTGTGTTTTGGGGGGAACGTGTGTTTTGTTTGTTTTGTTTGTCTTATTAAGATTCTATTAACAATTTATGAATTAAGTCGAGATTTTTCCACACCACCTTAATAACGTTGAAAAGATTTTTTGTCTATATATTCTAAAACCTTACAAAAAAGAAAAAAGGAAAAAACAAAGAACAAGGTGTTAATAAAAAAAAATAACACAACTCACAGCACAACAACAACAACAACCTTATATATATAGTATTAGTAGAAGAGGAATGAATAACAAAATAATTATAGATGCCTTCAAAGGAAGGGTAACAAAAAAAATACCCTACTGGTTTTTGCGTCAAGCAGGAAGGTATTTGCCTGAGTATCAGAAAATTAAAAAAAAGAAAAAAAACATGCTGGATCTTTTTTTAAATCCAGAAACCGCAACAGAGATAACATTGCAGCCAGTTAAAAGGTTTAAAACGAGCGCAGCTATTATTTTTTCAGATATTCTTATGGTTCCTTATGGTTTGGGGCAAGAGTTAAGCTTTAGTGAAAAAAAAGGCCCACACCTAAAAAAAATAACAAACAAACCTATATTGAAGTTTCAAAAACAAGACTTTGATGCTCTTTTGCTTCCTGTTTATAGGGCAATCTCTATGACCAAAAAAAAACTAGACAAGAAAACAGCATTGATAGGTTTTTCGGGGTCGCCATGGACCCTTGCTTCTTTTATGTTAACTGGGGGGCCGTGCAGGAGCCTAAAGAAAATTAAGCCACACCTGGGAAGGCCATATTTTGAAAAATACATAAACCTTTTGGTTCGAGTGGTAATACACCACACCAACAAGCAAATTGAGCATGGTGCGGAGGCGGTGCAGCTGTTTGATACCTACGCCGGAATGTTAAAAGAGAAAAAACTAATTAAAAAATATATATTCAGAACAACAAAGATGGTGGTTGATGGAATAAGGGAAAAAAATAAAAAAATACCAATTATAGGCTTTCCTAAGGGGTTGGGTGTTTTGTATAAAGATTTTGTGAAATTTACAGGAGTCGATGTTATTAATATAGATGAAAGTGTTTCTGCCCCCTGGGTTTTGAGGGAGCTGGCCGGACGTGTGGTTGTTCAGGGAAACCTTAGTCCTGAGGTTTTGTGTTTGGGCGGAAAGGGTTTAGATCGGGAGGTTGTTTCTATTCTTAAGAGCTACAAAAATATTCCATTTGTTTTTAATTTATCCCACGGGGTTAAGCCGGGCACCCCAGTAAAAAACGTATCCCGCGTTTGTAGCTTGCTAAAGAGGGGTGTTGTTTAGTGAATAAAAAAAACATAGCAATTGTTCTTTTTAATTTGGGTGGGCCGGATTCTTTAAACGCCGTTAAGCCCTTTTTATTTAATTTGTTTTATGATCCCGCTATTTTACACATCCCCAATCCTTTTCGTTGGTTATTGGCAAAATTTATCGCTAAACAAAGAAATCCAATTGCACAAGAAATATATCGCCAAATTGGCGGGTCTTCCCCCATTCTGGAAAACACACAAAATCAAGCACAGCATTTGGAGGTGTTATTAAACAGGAAAGAAGAATACAACTTTAGGGTTTTCGTTTGTATGCGTTATTGGAAACCAAGAAGTCAAGAAGTTGTTGGCTTGGTAAAACAATTTCAACCCGAACGGGTTCTCTTGATACCCCTTTATCCCCAATTTTCTACTACAACCACATCTTCTTCTATATTGGATTGGATGGATTCTGCAAAAAAACAAAATTTTAAAACCACCACAAAGGCTTTGTGTTGTTATCCAGAAGACAGCAATTTAATCTTAGCTATGGCAAAACTAATAAGGACTGGATTAAAAAAGACCCAAGGAAACAAAATAAAACTTTTACTTTCTGCCCACGGGTTACCAGAAAAAATAATTAAATCTGGAGATCCATACCAGGAGCACGTTGAGAAAACTGCAAAAAAACTGATTAATGCTCTAGAAGAATATGGAGATATTCCAAAATTCGATCATACTGTTTGCTATCAAAGCAAAGTGGGGCCATTGAGATGGATTAGCCCATCAACAGAGGATGAAATAATATCAGCTGGGAAGAAAAATTTTTCATTAGTGATTTTTCCTATTGCGTTTGTATCCGAGCATTCGGAAACCTTGGTTGAATTAGATATTGAGTATAAAGAATTAGCGAAAAAATCAGGAGTAAAAGAATATATTAGAATTCCAACAGTTGGTACGAGCGAAGAATTTATTTCTTGTTTGGCGTCCGGCGCCCTGTCAACACTTAGGAGTAAGGATTTTTACTGTAAAAAAAATATAGATTGTAGTAATGAAAGAAAAAAATGTCCTTTAATTTCTTAATTGAAATACAAATTTTTTTAATTGAAAATCGAGATTGGTTAAGGGCCTTCCATATTATTAGTTTTATTGCATGGATGGCCGGACTTTTATATTTGCCGAGGCTGTTTGTTTATCACGCTCAAGCACAACCTGGATCAGAAACGTCTGAAACATTTAAAATTATGGAACGTAGGCTTTATAGAGGAATTATGATTCCGGGAATGATTTTGACTTTTATTTTTGGAGTTTCTTTATTGTTTACGTCTGAATATTTTGTCAAGGGTGATTATTGGATGTATTTGAAAATTTTCTTAGTTTTATCCCTAGCGTCTGCGCACGGTCATATGGGAAAATGGAGAAGGAGATTTGAGCTGGATCAAAACACTAGGGGACCGGGCTTCTATCGCGTGATTAATGAGGTTCCTACAGTAATTATGATTTGTATAGTTTTTCTCGTTATTTTTAGACCATTTTGAAATAGTGTTTGACAAGAGGCGCTATGTTGAGTAATGGTATTCGTAACGGCCCGCCCAATCTTTAAATCATATACAACACAACCCATGTTTATTATTATTTGCTCGTTAACCAAAAATTATATCTGATAATCCTTACAAATTTATATGCACTTACACGAACTAAAAGAAAAGCCACCCGGTGAACTCCTTGCTTTTGCTGAAAAGCTAAAGATCGAGAACGCAAGCACTATGCGCAAGCAGGATATGATGTTTGCTATTCTTAAGCAGCTTGCAGAAAATTCAGAATCAATTCATGGTGCTGGGGTTCTTGAAATTTTACAAGATGGTTTTGGTTTTTTGCGATCTCCAGAAGCCAATTATTTGCCAGGCCCTGATGACATTTATGTTTCCCCGAACCAAATTAAGAAATTTGGTCTACGTACTGGCGATACGGTTGAGGGTGAAATCAGGCCGCCAAAACATGGAGAAAGATATTTTGCCTTATTAAAAGTAGAAAAGTCTAATTTTGATAAGCCAGATCATTTAAAACATAGAATTAACTTTGATAACCTGACTCCTTTGTATCCCGAAGATAGGTTAAAGATGGAAATTGAGGATCCAAAGCTAAAAGACAAGACTTCACGAATTTTAGATCTAATTACGCCTCTTGGAAAAGGACAGAGAGCGTTAATTATTTCACCACCGAGGACAGGAAAAACTATGATGCTGCAGAATATAGCCCATTCTGTGGCAACTAATCACCCAGAATGCGCTCTAATTGTTCTTTTGGTTGATGAACGCCCCGAGGAGGTCACTGACATGGCTAGATCGGTTAAGGGCGAGGTTATTAGCTCAACCTTTGATGAGCCAGCAGCACGCCACGTACAGGTAGCAGAAATGGTAATATCTAAAGCGAAAAGACTTGTTGAGCACAATAAGGACGTGGTTATTCTTCTCGATTCCATAACACGACTTGCCAGGGCCTACAATACTGTCGTTCCAAGTTCGGGCAAGGTTTTGACAGGTGGTGTAGATGCAAATGCATTGCAGAGACCTAAGAGATTTTTTGGTGCTGCGAGGAATATAGAAGAAGGAGGATCTCTTACAATTATTGGAACTGGGCTGGTTGATACTGGCTCCAGGATGGATGAAGTTATTTTTGAAGAGTTTAAGGGTACAGGTAATGCTGAAATTATTTTGGATAGAAAACTGTCCGATAAAAGGGTATTCCCTGCTATTGATGTAACTAAGTCTGGGACTCGTAAAGAAGAATTGTTGGTGGATAAAGATGAGCTAAGTAAAATGTGGGTTTTAAGAAGAATTCTTATGCCCATGGGCACATCTGAAGCAATGACTTTTTTAGGTGAAAAATTACAGGCCACTAAAAACAACGGAGATTTCTTTGATACTATGAATAAAAGTAATGGCGCTGGTAGATAGTACTTTTGCTTCCTTAATTGTTTCCTTCAATTTCTAACAGTATTTTCTTTTTATCTATTCTAGTTTTTCCTGAAAAACCTCCCAGATTGTGCTTTCCCACAACTCTGTGACAGGGTATTAGTATTAATAAGGGGTTTCTTTTCGCAGCTTGCCCAACCGCCCTCGGTGAATTTGAGATTTTTTTTGCTATATCACCGTAAGTAATAGTTTCTCCATATTTAGTCGATGACATTACTGCCCAGACTTTTTTTTCGAATGGCGTTCCGTCTGCAGTGATTGGGAAATTTATTTTTTTTCTTTCTCCTCTCAAGTATTCAAGCAACTGTTTTTTTATCTCCCTTGATTCAGCTGTTAACCCAGTTTTTTTCTTGTCTGTCCAAGACAATCCAGTCAATCTGCCTTTTCTTATTTTTATTTCGATATTACCAATAGGTGTTTGTATAATAGTATCTTTCATTTTAAGTGTGTATGTATTGATCCAGTTCTGACACTTCAGTTATTGGCGGAAGACAGCTTTTTTGTGTGCAAATATAGGCAGTGAAATTTTTCCCCTTGGCTTTCTTTCCAAAAGCTGGGTGATCTTTTGTTAGCGCTGTTCCGTCTTTAGCAAAAATGACCGACACGTTTGAAGCGGCTAATTTATAAATTTTTTGCAGAAGATTATTAGCCTCTTCATTTTTTTTGTCGGCAAAAATTACAATTTGTAGTTGGTTATTGTGCAATGCTAGCGAATTTAGCATACCTGCATGGTACACGGGATTGCTTGAAATATTTTGTGCAAATATCCGAAACGTGTTCTCTATTTTTTTTAGATAATTATTATCTTTGGTAAATAAATATAGTTTTGAAAAGGCTTCACATACAATGGAGTTACCCGATGGATTGGGGTTATCGGTTGAATGTTTGGTTCTTATCAGCACATCTTTTGTATTTTTGGATGTGTAGAAAAAACCTCCCAATGCATCATCCCAAAATAATTGTTCAATTTTTTCTGCTAGTCGTAGTGCGATATCCAGGTGCTTCTTTTTTTCCGTTGCTTCATATAAAGAGATTCCTGCTTTCATAAAACATGCATAGTCATCTAAGGTGGCTGGATGTTTTTTTTCTCCGTTTTGGATAGAATGAAACAGATCCAGATTTGATCCGGTTATTTCGAGAATTTTGTTAAAGGCAGTCTCGGCTATACTTATGAATTCTGAATTACGAAGGATCATCCCTGTCTTTGCAAGTGAGCCGATCATTAGACCGTTCCAATCAATCAATATTTTTTTATCGCAGGTTGGCTTTAGTCTTTTCTCCCTTTGTATCCATAAAGATTTTTTTACTTGTCCCAACTTCTCTTCATCTGCTTCACCTAAAAAATCAGGGAAGTTTAATCTGTTTAGGATATTTTTCCCCTCCCAGTTTCCTTCTTTTTGGACATCGTATATTTTTTTAAAATAATCAGCACCAGATCCTGCGATATTATTAATTTCATTTTCTTCCCAGAGATAAAAAGCCCCTTCTTTACCCGAGCTATCAGCATCTATTGCTGAAGCGAACATACCATTTGTTAACATCTCTCGTTTTAGCCAATCAACTGTTTCGTAAATCCTTTTTTTGAAGATCATGTCTTTTGTTTCGCACCAAGCAAAGCAAGATAACTCTAAAAACTGAGCATTGTCGTATAACATTTTTTCAAAATGTGGAACAAGCCAGCGATCATCGGTTGAATACCTAGCCATGCCTCCGCCTAAATGATCATAAATTCCGCCCTGACATATTTTTTTGATAGTTAGAAGGGCAATATCTAAGTATTTTTTTTGTTTTTGCGTTTTCGATATATTTAATAGCAGTGCTAATAGAGGGAAATGTGGAAATTTAGGCGCTCCCGACAACCCACCATTTTTTTGGTCGAGAAAATTCATAATTTTTTCCATAATTAACAATAACTCATCTTTTCCTAGAAGATTCGCTGCCTTGGGAGAGAAAATTTTCTCCAGTTCCATTTTTATTGAATCTGTATTTTGTTGAATCAAGTCGTTTTTTAAGGAATAAGCTTCTGCTATTTTTGATAGTACTTCTTTGAATGCCGGCATACCGTGCCTTGGTTCTGGCGGAAAGTAAGTTCCTCCCCAAAACGGTTCTGTATTAGGAGTCAGGAACATCGTTAAGGGCCAGCCACCCTGCTGTCCGAGTACAGCAAGAGCGGTTTGGTAAATAGAATCCAAGTCAGGACGTTCTTCTCGATCTACTTTAATGGGAATGAAATGATCGTTTATCATTTTGGCTGTTGCCTCATCTTCGAAGCTTTCATGTGCCATTACGTGGCACCAGTGACATGCGGAATAGCCTATTGATAGCATTATTGGCTTGTTGTCTTGTTTGGCTATTTTTAGCGCTTCCTGATTCCATGGGCGCCAATTTACAGGGTTATTCTTATGTTGCAGTAGATAAAGGCTTGTTTCGTGTCCAAGCTGATTCTTTTTTATGTTCATGATGATGGTATTTCCAAAATCAAGTTCTTTAAATTTATTTAACTTTTACAGTAAGTGACGATAGTATTATTGCCATCATGACAAAACAACCTAAAGGTTTTTATAAATATCATATCTTTTGTTGTACGAATGTACGTCACCCTAAGAACTCTAGAGGTAGTTGTGGTCAAAAGGGATCGGGTGACTTAAGGGACTATATGAAGGCAAAAGCAAAAGAATTGGGTATAAAAGACTGTAGAGTTAATACTTCTGGGTGCTTAGATAAGTGTGAACTTGGCCCAACGATGGTGATTTATCCTGATAATGTTTGGTACCGCTATAAGAGTAAAGAAGATATAGATGAAATTCTTGATTCACATTGTCTGCATGGTCGTCTTGTAGAAAGATTATTAATGCAACAAGAAAAAGTGTAGGAAATTGAAAAATAAAACAATTTTTGCCTTATCTACTGCGGCTGGTTTAGCGGGTATTTCCGTCATAAGAGTTTCAGGACCCTCTTCACTAAAGGGTCTGCAGGAAATCACAGGTAAAAAAAAATTTAAACCTAGATACTCGTACTACGGAGCAATTTTCTCTAAATCTTCAAAGTCTTTTTTGGACAAGGGTATATATATTTGGTTCCCTGGACCGAAAAGCTATACAGGTGAAAATATGTTTGAACTTCATCTTCATGGGGGCAGGGCTGTGACTCAATCAATGCTCAACTATCTTTCGAAAAGGAAAAATTTTAAATTTGCAGAACCGGGGGAATTTACCCGAAGAGCGTTTGATAACGGCAAGCTAACCTTAGCTGAGGTCGAGGCTATTTCCGATCTAATACACGCGGAAACAGAGGCACAAAGAATTCAGGCTTCTAGGCAGTTAGGCGGAGAGTTGGTTGAAAAGTATGCACTATGGTCTTCAAAAATTAAGAATGTATTAGCTAATGTAGAGGCAGCGATAGACTTTTCTGATGAAGAACTACCTAAAGGTTTGATTCAA
>CAYMIQ010000016.1:0-9001 GCA_964390605.1 uncultured Rickettsiales bacterium | reverse complement strand
AGTTTTTTAAAAAAAAAGAGATCTTTGAAAAAGGGATCTAAAAAAATGCGCGAAATTAATGGACCAATCGGTTTGGAGCCTACAAGATATGGTGATTGGGAACGTAAAGGTAGATGTGTTGATTTTTAGGATATCTAAGTTTTGTTAACTCTATTTTTTACCAAATCATTTACTACACCAGGATCTGCTAGAGTTGATACATCTCCAAGATTTTCATGTTCGTTTGCTGCTACTTTTCGTAATATTCTTCTCATAATTTTCCCCGATCGCGTTTTTGGCAATCCTGGGGCCCATTGAATTAAGTCAGGAGAAGCGATGGGGCCTATTTCTTTTTTTACCCAATTAATTAATTCCTTTCTCAATTCTTCACTAGGTTCTGTTCTATCCATTAGTGTCACATATGCATAGATACCTTGTCCCTTAATTTCATGAGGAAAACCAACTACCGCAGCTTCGGAGACCTTGTTGTGTGCAACTAATGCACTTTCAACTTCTGCGGTTCCTAATCTATGCCCTGAAACGTTAATGACATCATCGACGCGACCCGTAATCCAATAATAACCGTCTTTATCTCTACGACAACCATCTCCCGTAAAATACATTCCTGGATAGGTGCTGAAATAAGTATCAATAAATCTTTTATGATCTTTGTAGACTGTTCTCATCATCCCTGGCCATCCATCTTTTATACATAAATTTCCTTGGCACTCACCCTTTAGCTCTTCACCCTCAGCGTTGACTATGCAAGGCTGAACACCAAAAAATGGTTTTGTAGCAGATCCAGGCTTTAAGTTTGTTACGCCAGGCAATGGAGCAATTAAAATACCACCAGTCTCTGTTTGCCACCATGTATCCAAAACAGGACAACGCTTGTCCCCAACCACATTGTAATACCATTCCCATGCTTCCGGATTTATAGGTTCTCCAACAGTTCCGAGAATTCGTAAACTTTTCCTGGAACATTTTTTTACCAATTCATCCCCAGCACCCATTAAAGCTCTAATTGCGGTTGGTGCTGTATAAAAAATATTTACTTTGTGTTTGTCTACAACTTGCCAGAATCGAGATGCGTCGGGAAAGTTAGGCACACCTTCAAACATTAGGGTTGTCGCCCCATTTGCTAGAGGTCCGTATATTATGTAACTGTGACCAGTTACCCAACCGACATCTGCCGTGCACCAGTAGATGTCTTTATCATGATAGTCAAAGACGTATTGGTGAGTTAATGAAGAGTGAACCATATAACCACCTGTTGTGTGTAGCACACCTTTAGGTTTTCCTGTGGATCCGGATGTATAAAGAATAAATAAAGGATCTTCCGCATTCATCTCTTCGGGAGGGCAATCATCTTTTGCATTTTTGCAAATTTCATGAAACCAAACATCTTTTTCTTTATTCCAAGGAATCTTTCCCCCCGTTCTTTGAATAACAATAACCTTTTTTATGGTGGGCGTATTTTTAATAGCCTTGTCCGTATTTAGTTTTAAGGGAATTTTCTTTCCACCACGAACCCCCTCATCAGCAGTAATGATAATTGAGCTATCACAGTCGATTATTCGATTGGCCAAAGAATCTGGAGAAAAACCACCAAAAACTACAGAGTGGATTGCTCCTATTCTTGCGCAGGCAAGCATTGCTACTGCAGCCTCTGGAATCATGGGCATATAAATAGTTACCCTGGTTCCTTTTTTTGCTCCTATGTCTTTCAGCGCATTCGAAAACTTGCAGACTATTTGATAGAGTTCTTGATAACTGATTTCCTTACTTTCATCTGGATTATCACCTTCC
This sequence comes from uncultured Rickettsiales bacterium, assembly GCA_964390605.1. GTDB lineage: Bacteria > Pseudomonadota > Alphaproteobacteria > UBA8558 > UBA8558 > UBA8558. The sequence goes on along the minus strand of CAYMIQ010000016.1, from coordinate 7,213 downwards.
CAGATGATTGCAGTTTGTTTTGCCCGATTATTGAGATGTCTGTCGATGCAATTTACAGAAGCATTGAGTGTTCCATCATAAAACCAACGGATCTTAGCATTCTGATCAAAAGAAACGTCTTTGATTTTGGTATATGGTTTTATCCAGTCTATCCTTTTTCCATGTTCATCCCAAAATTTATCTGGATTTAAAATTGACTCGCTATATTGACGTTCATAGTTATCCGCGCTTACTAACGCAGACTTCTTAATGTCTGCTAGTACTTGATAGACTTTTTCCTTTGACACTGTGCTCCCCGATATATTTTTTTCTTTTTTGTATCATAATAATCAATAAAATGATGTTTGTCATTTAGTCTTTGTTTTTGCCATTTTGCATATAATTTCCCATGATTTAGAATCGATGGGCATGACCGATAATCTAGACTGTCTTACTAGAGATAAATGCGCCAAATCTTTTCTAGACTTAATTTCGGATAGAGATACAGATTTTTTTAAAGTTTTAAAGAATCGTAGATTTACCATTCCAAATCGTTTACTTTTATCGGTATGATCGGGGTAGTACTCTTTACTAACCTTAACAATACCCACAATCATCTTCTCATTTACTGAATGGTAAAAGAAGACTAAATCACCAATTTTCATTTGTTTTAGGTTGTTTGATGCTTGCCAATTCCTAACACCATCCCAAAAAGTTTCTTTATTTTTTATCTGATCTTCCCATGACCAGGTGGATGGTTCTGTTTTTACTAGCCAATACTTCATCTAGCCAACTTCAGTTGGAAAAATTTGACGAAAACGCTTTATAATTGTGTCTTGAAAAAGGCCGGCCTTGTTATATGGATCTTCGTTTGCAAAATGGAGGGCTTCTTTAAAACTATCAAATTTCGCTATGATAATACTACCGGTTGGTTGAGTTCCATTTTCAGTCAGTGTAGGTCCTGCTGAAAACAATTTATCGCCAAGAGTCTTTAAATATTCAAGGTGAGCCGGTCTGTTTTGTTTTCTTATTTCCAATCCATCTTTTTGGTCGGTGCATATAATTGTGTACAACAATTTTATTCTCCTTGTTAATTAATATTGAATTCGCTTTTAAAAGGTCTGTTTAGTAAGTCAGTGATGATAGTATCTATATTTGCTTGATTGTTCAAAATATTGTGTACGCCTTCGCATATTGGCATTTCAATTTTCATTTTTTTTGCTAGCTCAATAACCGAAGAGGCTGAGAAATATCCTTCAGATATAGTTTTTTGTGATGATAGAATTATATCTGCCGCCTGTCCCTGACCTAATTTTATACCTAGACTAGTATTTCTAGATTTTGTGCTTGCGCAGGTTAGAACCAGGTCCCCCAATCCAGAAAGACCCATCATGGTGTTTAGATTACCACCTCTTGCGTTACAGAATCTCATCATCTCTGCTAACCCTCTAGTTATTAACGCTGCTTGTGCATTTTCTCCTAGATTTCTGCCTTGGGCAATTCCAGATGCAATAGCAATAATGTTTTTTAAAGATCCCCCAGTTTCAACTCCCACGATATCGTCGGAAAAATAGGGTCTGAAATAGCTAGATCCGATGATTTTGCTTATCGTGTTCCATAATTTTTTATCTTTAGTAGCTACTGCTACCGCTGAGGGACATTTATTGGCTACTTCTGTGGCGAAGGTAGGTCCGGACAAAAGGGCAAAGTTTTTTTTAGGAAAAACCTTTTTAAAAATTTCACTTACAAATAAATTACTTTTTTGCTCAATTCCTTTTGTGCAAATTATATATAAAGTACTTTCTTTCTGATGTTGTGCGAGCTTTAGCAAGCATTCTCTAAAAAATTTTGATGGCGTTGTGATAAAAATAAGCTCCCCTTTTTTGAGGTCCTTTATCTTGTTACTAGCCTTTACTCTTTCATTCAGCTTAATGCCAGGAAGGAAATGTATATTTTCATTTTGATTATTAATAGACTCAACAACTTCTTTTTCGTAAGCCCAAATTAAAACCTCATGTCCATTATCTGACATAAGGTGAGCTAACGCTGTGCCCCAAGCGCCAGCACCCAATATTCCAATAACCTTTTTTTTTCTCATCAACATTATTTTTTTTCAGAAATCGTTCTTATGGCTTTAGGGTCATCTAGTTGCCATCTTGGAGTTGGCTTAAAGGTAATATTATGCTTAGCGCCAATTTTTATTTTTTCAATGGCAGCCCATGCTATCATGGCAGCGTTATCTGTACATAATTCTCGTGGCGGAGCCACCAAGGAACAGTTTAATTCCTTAGTTAAGGAATTTAATTTTGATTTTAGGTAATGATTTGCAGCAACGCCTCCAACAATTATTAGCTCCATACTTTTTGAAGGAAATTTTTGCTTAAAAATTTTTATAGCGTTTTTGCATCTATCAGCTATTACCTCGCAAATAGTTTCCTGGAAAGAAGCGCAAATGTCGCCTAAACTTTTCTTCATTTTCCCCTCCGATGTAATTTGTTTACAGAGCTTATTGGTCGCAGTTTTGAGGCCAGAAAAGGAAAAATTACAGTTTTTCGTATCAATAAGTGGCTTTGGAAGATTAAATTTGTTTGGATTTCCGTTCCTTGCTTGTTTTTCAATTTCAGGGCCACCCGGATAATTCATATTTAGCATTTTAGCCACCTTATCGAACGTTTCTCCAATTGCGTCATCATATGTCGTGCCGAGTAATTCATAATCTCCTATATTTTTAGCTATTAAGATTTGGCAATGACCACCAGATACTAATAGTGCTAAAAAGGGAAATGTGCATTTTCTAAATAATCTTACTGATAATATATGGCCTTCCAAGTGATTGATGGGGAAAAAGGGTTTTTCTAGCGCAGTAGAAATTGCTTTCGCTATCCCCGTGCCAACAATTAGGCCACCCATTAGCCCTGGACCTGCGGTTGCCGCAACTCCGTCTACGTCTTCAAAATCTAGTTTTGCTTTTTTTAAACAGCGCATTATTAATCTATCAATAGTATCCAGATGTGCGCGGGCAGCGATTTCTGGAACTACACCCCCATAGGGGCGATGCTGCTTAATTTGTGATAGCAGAAGATGTGATAAGATCTTTTTTCTATCATTTACTATAGCAACTGAAGTTTCGTCGCAACTTGTTTCAATACCTAAAATATTCATCTACACTATTCTATAACATTGCATATATTTTTTACAAACTAACTAGAAAAAGAAATTCTGATTTTTTATGTTAAAAAGGAAAAATATTATCCAAATTGGTACTCGTGGCAGTCCACTTGCTTTAGTACAGGCAGAAAAGGTTCAAAGACTTGTCAAGCAGAGGAATCTTCTTTCTAAAAAACCCTATTCATTTGAATTACTACCAATTGAAACTTCTGCGGACCGATTTAGCCAGAAACCACTGTATCAAATAGGAGGTAAAGCTCTTTTTACCAAAGAAATTGATAAGGCCTTGCTAACGAAAAAAATTAATATTGCTGTTCACTCCCTAAAAGATATCCCAACTATTATGCCAAGTGGACTTCAGATTGCCTGTGTTCTGAAAAGAGAAAATCCAAAAGATATTTTGATTTGTAATACGGAAAAGAATCTCAAGACTTTAAAAAAAGGTGCAAGGGTCGGCACTTCTTCGGTGCGTCGGATTGCACAAGTCTTGAATGTGCGACCGGATCTAAAGATCAAAAGTTTAAGAGGCAATATAGGCACAAGAATCAAAAACTTATATTCTGGAAAGTATGATGCTATTCTGTTGGCCTTAGCAGGAGTTAAGAGACTGGGCATAACTCCAAGAAATAGTAATACTTTGCCTATATCAACCATTTTACCTGCTGCTGGACAAGGTGTTATTGCCGTTGTTTGTAGAAAGAATGATGTGCAGATGCAGAGAATACTTAGAAATATTAATCATTTGGATACTGAGAAATGTGTAGTGGCTGAGAGGAGTTTTCTAGCAGCCTTAGGTGGCTCCTGCCAATCCCCAATTGCCGCACTAGCTCGCTTTAATTCCAAGAGGTCTTTTTTATTTGATGGATTGGTATCAAAGTTAATGGGTCGAGAAATGCATCGCGTGCAGATGATTTCTAAGAAAAGTATATCTATTGGAGAAGCAAGGATTATTGGTAGGCGAGCCGCAAAGGAAATAAAGATTCATATGGGAAAAAACTTTTTTGATAATATGTAATTGGTTTTTATATCATGCTGGCACTTGTTACGAGAGCGGAAAAAGATACTAGAAGAATTTCTGAATTATTTTTTACAAGGAAATTAAATGTTCTTAATGTTCCTTTATTCTCGGTTTCTTATCATAAAAATGTAAAAATTGATCTCAAACATACGCAGTCAATTATCTTTTCAAGTCCTAATGGTGTCAGGGCATTTTCAAAGCTAACAAAGAAACGAACAGTCAAAGTTCATGTAGTTGGAGATCGCACCTTTAACGTAGCAAAGCGACACGGTTTTAAAAATGTATCAAATGCAAGAGGTAATGCAGCTGATTTATGTGATTTAGTCAGCAGAGAGTTAAATCCCAAAAATGGAAAGCTATATTATGCTGCAGGGCGTATTCAATCAGGCAGGATCAAGCAAACACTTGAGGCGAAAGGTTTTAATGTAGAGAGGGGTATTTTATATGAAATCTTGGCTAAGCGTTATTTGCCAAACAAGATAAAGCATGCGCTAATTAAGAAAAAAATTCATTTTGCATTATTTTTCTCTCCGAGGACGGCGAATATCCTAGTTAAATTAGTTGTGAAGAATAATTTAAACTCTTATTTTTCCAACACTGATGCCTTTGTTTTGAGTCACTCTATTAAGAGAGCTATTTCTGCTATATCATGGAGAAGCGTAACTGTAGCTAAAAAGCCAAACTTGCAATCAATGCTATATGTAATTGATTCTAAAATAGAAGAAAGAAAAAAGAAATAACCTAATGGAAAATAAACAAGACAAAAAGGAGGTCACAAGTCAGCCAAAATTCAATAAGAAAAAATTAGGTATGGCAGTTATCTTTCTATTTCTTTTTGGCTCTTTGCTTTTTTTGACCTCAAATTTTAAGAATTTTATGGCTTATTCTAAACAATTTTTTTCTTTCCAGACAAATGATATGACGGAAAGTACCTTCGAAGAGACCACGCTTGATGAGCTCAGATCCATTCGGAGGTCTTTTAAGTCAATCGATAAGAAAATAACGGATCTTGATGAACATTTTAGTCAACGACTTTTGAAGATTGAGGACCAAGTAAATGAATCCAATTCACAGGATAATTTTAGGAGTATAGAAATAATTAATTCAGAGCTATTACGAATCAAAGATAAATTAGACCAAATTTATCTGAAGGATGATCGCGGAAGTGCATTGATTTTTTCTATTGGACAACTTGAAAAAAGAATCATGTCTTCAGAGCCCTTTGAAGAAGAATTATTAGTAGTTAAAAATCTTAACGATGATGAAAATATAAGAAAAATTATAGAACGCTTAGAACCTTTATCAAAAAAAGCTATTCCTACCATTCAGGATCTCCAGATCATGTTATCATCAATAGCAAAGAGTGTTATTTTATCGGAAAAGGATTTAAAAAATCTCAATTTTTTTGAAAAAATTAAATATAAAATTTCTAGTCTCATACATATTCGAAAAATTGGTAATGATGTCTCTGAGAAAAGTACCCAGGGTTTAATTGCTCTTGCTGAGGTGGAAATAAAAGCAGGTAATTTATTGGAGGCAGTTGATTATTTAGAAAAAATTCAAGGTGCACCAAAAAAACTTTTAATAAATCTTATTCAAAATGCAAGATCCAGGATAATTGCAGACGAATCTATTAAGGATTTTTCTAATTACATTATTTCACGAATTCAGTAAGAGATTACAGAGATGCTTCGCACATTATTTTTCTTCTTTCTAATATTTTTGACGGCTTTTAGCGTTGTTTGGTTTTCGAACAACCCAGGAGAAATTATTATTAAATGGCAAAATTACTTAATCGAAACTTCTTTCTTTATTACTGGCCTTTTTATGATCTTATTTTCTGTAGCACTGATTGCTTTGTATCGTTTTTGGTGGGGGGTAACAAGATTACCTAGCTATATTACGGGAAAATTATACCAAAGACGCACTCGCCAGGGTTATAAATTATTAACTGAAAGCATGGTAGCGATTGGAACTGGTGAATATGAAGAAGTTGAGGAAAATGCAAAAAAAGTTGGTTCACTTCTTAATTCTCCAGCACTAACGATGCTTTTATTGGCTCAGGCTGCTCAGCTTAAGGGGGATGAGAAGTCCGCTATGGTTTACTTTAATGCTATGCTTTCTAACAAAGATACGTCTTTTCTTGCCATTCGCGGACTAATAGGGCAGGCCCTCAAGACAAACAAACTTGATCAGGCAAAAGACCTTGCTTTGAAAGCAACAAAGTTAAAACCAAAAGCACGCTGGACTTTAAATTTGTTATTTAATATTCAGGCCCGTCAAGGAGATTGGGAAGAGGCTGAGGGAACTTTAAAAAAAGCAATTCGCAATAAAATTATTCCGCCAAATGTTGGTAGTCAGTGGAGTGCAATCGTATATTTTGAATTAGCTAGTGAACTGATGAAGCGTAACGAAATAAGGAAATCATTACGCTATGCTTTGCGGGCAAATAAGCTAGATCAAAAAAATATTGCTGCACTTTTGCTTTGTGTTGAGATTTTAAAAGAAAAAGGAAAAGTTAATCATGCGAAGCGATTAATTTTAAATACTTGGAGAATCAATCCTCACCCTGATTTAGTTGATCCTTTTACTGGGCTTTTTGAAAATGTAGAAAAATTTGATACAGTTAAGCGCGTAGAGCTTCTTTGCACACGAAATCCTACTCATGAAGAAAGTAAAATTGCCATGACAAGATCTTACTTGGAAGCAGAATTATGGGCGAAAGCTAGGGGTGCGATTAGCTTGCTCGCCACTACAAAGCCGACCCGAAGAATTTGCTTACTTATGGCTCAGTTGGAGGAAAAGCAAAATAGAGACTCTATGGCAAATCGCTTATGGCTTGAACGTGCGGCTAGCGCAGAGCCCGATCGGATATGGATTTGTTCTAGTTGTGGAAATATATTTGAGTTTTGGTCCTCGATTTGTAGCAAGTGCGGGTCAGTCGGATCGATTTTATGGTCAGTACCTAGGCCATCAAATATTAAAGTTGTTCATGAAATCAATAAAAAATCATCCACACTGATTGAAAAATAAAGTCGAAGTAGTTAA
>CAYMIQ010000015.1:0-9013 GCA_964390605.1 uncultured Rickettsiales bacterium | reverse complement strand
ATAAGAATTTTTAACGTTGTGTGCGTATACATCCCCTATCTGAATGTTCCCGCTTCTATTCTTTTTGCCTATGTCCCATAATGATGACCAAGAACCAACATCGTTCCAATCCATATCTACAGGAACAATGGCAAAATTCTCTACTCGTTCCATAATTGCGTGATCCAAAGATATGGTGGGAGATTTCTTGAAAGATGATTCATCAATTCTGAGAAAATCTAGATCTTTAGAACCTTTCTTTACTGCTAGTTCAGAAAATTTATAAATTTTTGGATGTAGCTTCTTGAGATAGTCAAGAAACACCTCTACCTTAAAAAGAAATATTCCGCTGTTCCAGTACCAATTGCTTTCTTTAAAAATTCTTTTTGCAATTTTTTGATTCGGTTTTTCTACAAACTCTAGTCCTGAAAAACAATTTACAGTAGTTTTGATTTTTTTTCCTGTTTTAATGTAACCGTAGCCGGTATTAGGGGACGAAGGCTTAATTCCAAATGTTACCATAAGTCCTTTTTTCGCAGCACCCATGCCATTCTTGATAGCAGAGTAGAATTTTTTTGTGTTGCCTATCTTATGATCAGTCGGTGTTATTAGCAGATAGCTATCTTTTGATTGGGCATAGGCCATGATAGACGCAACTGCAACTGCTGGTGCTGTATTTCTCCCAACCGGTTCTAGTATAATGGTTTTCTTTTTATTGCCTATATTTTCAGATTGTTCAGCGACTACGAAGCGATGATTTTGATTACAAATTATTAAAGGATCAGCAAAAAGAGTTTTTTTATTTAATCTATCCAAGGATTGCTGCAAAAGACTTTTGTTTGAATCCAGTCGAAGAAATTGTTTTGGGTAATTTTCTCTAGATACTGGCCACAGTCTCACGCCTGATCCGCCGGATAGTAAAACAGGAATAATTTTAGTTCTTTTTTTCATTTATAAGGTAGTTAATATTTTGTATCTTCAATCATAAAGTATTAACAGTAATTTTTGTAATACTAATACGAAGGACTGGGGTGTCCAAATCTTTTTTGGTCTGAGATTATACCCATTGAACCTGAACTGGCTTATTCCAGCGGAGGAAGAACCTTTTGAATTTTACTCTTTCAAATATTTGTCAAAGCTTTGCTTCTAGTTATTTCGGGTATTAGTGCAATGATTTCGATCATAGGCGCTGGCATATGTGGATTATCTATCGGATGGTATTTGGCGAGAGCGGGCCAGAAAGTAAAAATTTTTGATCAAGGGCAATCTGCAAAGCAAGCAAGTTGGGCATCTGCTGGCATGTTAGCTTCGAATATTGAGTCAGAACCTGGGGAGGAAAGATTGCTTCCTTTATTGATTGAGAGCAGATCTCTCTGGGACGAGTTTGTGACGCTTTTGGAAAGTGATTCAAAATTACCCGTTAGCATTTCTAAGCATGGAACTTTAGCAGTAGCGCTTAATAGTGATGATAAGAAAATTATTGAACATGCGTTTCGTTATAAAACGTCTCTAGGTTTAGAATTAGAGTTGCTTTCTGGAAAAGATATCAGAAAAATCGAGCCACATCTTTCTCCAAAAGTTTGCTTGGGGATGCACAGCGTATCAGATTCTTTTGTTGATAGTCGTCTGATTCTCAAGGCTCTACGGATTGCGTTCTCTAAAGCAGGGGGTGAGTTATATGAAAACAATAAAGTTGAAGAGATAACGGTCCGAAATAATCAAGTGAATGCAATTATTGTGAATGGGCAGAAGGTTTCTTCCAATTTTGTTATAGTCGCAGCTGGAGCGTGGTCAGGCAAGATAAAAGGAATTTTAGAGGAGGTAAAATTACCAGTTAGGCCAGTTAAGGGGCAGATGTTACTTGTTCAAATGGAAAAAAAGAATTTGCGTCTCGATCATGCTATCTGGAGTCCCAGGATTTATCTTGTTCCTAAAACCAATTCAAGGCTTTACATTGGCGCGACGGTTGAAGAGAAAAACTTTAACGAACAGATTACTGCTGGAGGCATGCATGATCTGTTGCGCTTTGCATACGAACTTTTGCCTGGGATTTATGATTTAGAAATAACAGAAATGACCTCGGGGCTGCGGCCAGCCAGTCGTGATGATGCTCCAATTCTTGGCCCTCTAAAATTTAATAATAGCATTATTGAAGGTCTTATTTTGGCGACTGGTCATCATAGAAACGGTATTCTGCTTGCTCCCATTACAGCTAAGTCAATTAGTCATTATATTTTAAAGGGCGAACTGTTAGAATGTATCAGGCCTTTTAGCTTTGATCGTTTTTTGTAAAATAATTAAGCTATGATTCTGAAATAAAAATGAGTTATATATATTTAAATGGTAAAAAAAGAGATCTAGAACTGTCTTTAGGGCGCGTGAATCTGAAGGCACTTTTGTTAGATTGTGGAGTTAACTTTGTGGAGGAGGGAGTCGCGATAGCGATTAACACACGGGTAATTCCAAAAAGTGAATGGGCGCATACTGCTATTAAACCAAAAGATAGAATAGAAATAGTACGACCGTTTTCTGGTGGATAGATTTGATAACTGATGATCACCAAGGATTCAAATAGGAAAGTTAGCAAAATTTCATCTGTGAAACGCAGTGATTCATTGTGCATTTCTGGTAAACATTTTTCTTCCCGCTTGTTTATAGGAACTGCCCGATACCCCAATCAACAGGTAATGATTGATGCGGTTAAGGCAAGTGGCGCAGAAGTAGTAACAGTTTCTATTAGGAGAATGGACTTAGACGCGGAGGGCGAAAGCATCATTGCTTTGTTAGGGAAAAGTCACCATTTTTTACCTAATACGGCAGGTTGTTTTACAGCCAAAGATGCTATTCTTACCTCAGAGCTTGCAAGAGAAGCACTAGCAACTGATTGGGTGAAGCTTGAAGTAATAGCTGATGAAGATACGCTACTTCCTGACACAGAGGAATTATTGATTGCTGCTAAGGAGTTGGTGAAAAGGAATTTTATAGTTCTGCCGTATTGCTCAGACGACCCTGTAGTTTGTATGAAGTTAGAAGATCTGGGTTGTGCAGCGGTTATGCCGCTAGGTGCACCCATTGGATCAGGTATGGGCATTAGAAACTTAAATAATATTGAACTTATCGTCGATCAGTGCACAGTTCCTATTATTATTGATGCAGGAGTTGGGACTGCTTCGGATGTTTCTATCGCGATGGAGCTAGGGTGCGATGGCGTTTTGCTTAATAGTGCTGTTGCTAGATCTAATAATCCCGTTAACATGGCTAAGGCGATGCGATTAGCTATTGAAGCTGGGCGATTAGCTTATTGTTCAGGAAGAATTCCTAAACAAAAATTAGCTCACTTCTCTACTTCGCGTGATAATATGATTGAGAGAAAGAAATGATTATATTTTTGGCAAAAATTCTTGTATCGGTTTCTGTTATAGTTTTTTGCTCCTGGATTTCCGGCAAACATCCTGTGCTTGCAGGGTTTATTGTTGCTCTCCCTTTAACCAGTATGCTTGTTTTGTTGTTTTCCCAACTAGAGTGGCAGGATTCTGCAAATACGATAAATTTTGCCAAAAGTATTCTATTTGCACTTCCTGTAACAGTTGCTTTTTTTCTTCCATTTTTGTTCGCAGATAAGTTTGGGCTTTCTTTTTGGCACAGTTATTTTCTTGGATTCCTTTTGTTAATTGTAGGATATTTTGTTCACAGTAAAGTGATGGGCTAGGGCTTTTTCCAATTTTGTGGGTTACTAAGAAACTTTTCTATTTCAAATATAGTTTTATCATCAAAATAACTTTTCCCCTTAGCTACGCTCATTGCATCATGCCAATTAGACAGGCTATGAATTTTGATTCTTGCTTTTTTTAATTTATTACCATCTTCCTTAAAAATTCCATAATGGAACACAACAAATGCATGGTTAATTTTTGCCCCGGCCTTTCTCAATGTTTTGCAGAACATCACTTTGCTTTTTCCATCAGTGGCCAAGTCTTCGATCAAAAGCACTCTTGATCCTCTTGGCATATCACCTTCTATCTGTGACATTCTGCCGAAACCCTTAGGTTTTTTTCTTACATAGAGCATGGGTAACGCGAGACCGTCTGCAATCCAAGATGCAAAGGGAATGCCAGCAGTTTCACCCCCTGCAACGTAATCCAGCGAAGATACATTGACTCTTTTTCTAATAGTTTTGATGGCTAATTTAATAATTTCTTTCCTCTCCTTATGGAAGGAGATTATTTTGCGACAATCGATGTATACGGGGCTCAATCTTCCGGAAGTTAACTTAAAAGGTTTTTTTATATTTGCATATATAGCCTTTATTTCGAATAAAATACCGGCTGTTTTTAAGGAGATATTTTTGCTGAAAGACCCCATAAACACACTAAGGTATAGATTTTTTTCCATAAAGGAAGAATTTTCATAGCCTCAAATTACCAAAAGATACTTGAGGAACCCTGAGAATTTCTTATAGTAAAGCTATAGGTTTGGGGAATTAATGGTAGAAATTAAAGCTGATATTGATATCGCGCGTGAAGCGAAGAAGAAGAAAATCTTAAACATCGCAGAGGATGTACTAGGTTTGGATCCTCAGGGATTGGAGCCTTATGGACATTTTAAGGCGAAAGTTCCATTTTCCGTTATTAACAAGTTAAAAAGCACAAAAGATGCAAAATTGGTTCTAGTCACGGCTATGACTCCAACGACTGCAGGTGAAGGTAAAACAACAACCTCAGTTGGCTTGGCCGACGGTATGAATAAAATTGGCAAGAAGACAATTGTTGCATTGCGTGAGCCAAGCTTGGGACCAGTCTTTGGCATGAAAGGTGGTGCGGCTGGCGGTGGTTATGCGCAAATTGTCCCCATGGATGACATAAATTTACATTTTACCGGAGACTTTCACGCAATCTCTGCAGCTAACAATCTTTTGGCAGCTATGATTGACAATCATGTATATTGGGGGAAAGAACCACTTATAGATGTAAGAAGGATTTCTTGGCGACGTGCTGTCGATATGAACGACCGCGCCCTGAGATCCATTATTAATTCCCTTGGTGGCGTTTCCAACGGTTTTCCAAGAGAAGATGGTTTTGATATTACCGTAGCGTCAGAAGTGATGGCCATTTTTTGTTTAGCTAATGACATTAAGGATTTGCAGAATCGTTTAGGTAATATCATTGTAGGATATTCAAGAGACAAAAAACCAATTACGGCACGAGAAATAAAAGCGGATGGAGCAATGACTGCTTTGTTGAGAGATGCTTTGCAACCGAATCTTGTGCAAACTCTTGAGAATAACCCAGCTTTTGTTCACGGGGGACCCTTTGCTAATATTGCCCATGGTTGCAATACGGTTCTCGCAACAAAAACAGCAATGAAACTAGCAGATTATGTTATCACCGAAGCAGGTTTCGGAGCAGATTTAGGCGCTGAAAAATTTCTAAATATTAAATTTAGAAAATCCAATTTAAAACCTTCGTGCGTAGTTGTTGTGGCAACAATTCGTGCCCTAAAGCTTCATGGCGGTGCTGACGCAAAGAATTTAGGTCCGGAAGATCTTCAGGCTTTGGAGAAGGGCATACCTAATCTGATCAAACATGTTGAGAATGTAGGAAAATTTGGTTTACCTGCTGTTGTTGCTATTAATCGTTTCCCAACTGACACTGAGAATGAAGTTAAGCTTGTTGAGGAATCTTGTAGCAAGATGAAAGTAAAAGCAGTTCTTGCCGAACATTGGGCCAAGGGAGGTGAGGGTGCTACTGAGCTAGCCAAGGAGGTTGTTAAAACTCTTGATAATGAGAAAAGCAACTTTAAATTTTTGTATCCTGACAAGATGCCTCTTATCGATAAGGTGCGGACAGTTGCACAAGAAATATATGGCGCGGATGACATTAGTATCGATGATGCTGTATCGAAAAAATTTCTTGATATTGAGGATTTAGGCTTTGGCTCTTATCCGGTTTGTATGGCAAAAACCCAGTACAGTTTTTCTACCGATCCTACTTTAAAATGTGCACCAAGTGGCTTTACCGTCCCTGTTCAGGATGTTCGGTTATCTGCTGGTGCTGAATTTGTTGTTGTTTTGACCGGAAGTATTATGACAATGCCAGGATTGCCTAGTGTCCCTGCTGCAGAATCAGTGGGTGTCGGTGAAGATGGGGAAATTTTCGGATTATTTTAGCGACGTTTTCTTTTCTTGATAAAACCTTTCATACAAAAGAACAGTTTTTTTAGTGATAATTTCTTCTGAGAATCTTTTTTTAATTATTTTTCTGCCTGCCTTACCCATTTTTTTTCTAATAGCCTTGTTTTTTAGTAGTCTCTTCATTGATTCGGCTAATGGATTGATCGTTTTTGCTTCGATTAATATACCGTTTATTTGATCTTTCACTATCTCTTTGCAGCCCGGCACGTTTGTAGTGATTATTGGCCTTGATGCAGAGGCTGCTTCTAATAGACTCTTGGGCATCCCTTCTCTGTAGGATGGCAGGACAACGATATGGCATTTGCGATATACTTTTTCTATGTTCTCTATGTATCCCCAATATTCGATGAGTTTTGCTCTTTTCCACCTTTGAATTTGACCTAAGGGTATCGAGGCTGGATTTGCGGGGTCTGGTGTACCGATTAACGCCAGTCTAAACTTGATATCTTCTTTTCTTAATTTTTCTGTTGCATGAATGAGCTCACCAATACCCTTGTCCCACAGCATTCTAGAGACGCAAACTATTAGTGGCCCGTCATCTGTTATAGCAGGCTCTGGAGAATAGGAGAATTTTTTTGTATTTACCCCTGATCCAGCAATAATTTGCAACCTTTTTGAGTATATGATTCGTTCTTTCCTTAGAAAGTTTTGATCATCCTTATTTTGTAAAATGGTAAAACCATTTTTTTGATTGAGCGCCCATGTTAACGCTAATTTCACTGGCGGCTTCAGGATCTTTGCTAGTATATTTTTGGAGATAAAGATATACCCAAGCCCAGCAATTGAATTAAAAATTCCCACAACCCCAGACAATCTTGCTGCTATTGTTCCGTAGATAATGGGCTTAATGGCCACATGTTGGACGATATCCGGTTTTTCTTTTAAATAGATTCTGATTAGTTGCAACAATACACGAAATTCTCTTATTGGATTCATGCTGCTTCTTATGAATCTGAGAGGTATTACCCTAAGGCCATGTTTCGTGATTCTGCCAAGGTGTTTAGTGACGTTGCATACAATAACTACCTCGAAACCAGCATTACTTGCCGCTATAGCGTGTGGCAATCTATGACTGCAAAAGTACCAATCTTCAGTTGCGAAATATAATAATTTCCGTTTCTTCGTTCTTTTTTTCATTTATATATTTTTAATGAGATCAGTTAGTTATTCTTCACCCAAGCTTGAAACATTAGAATAGCCCACAATTGATTCTGATAATTATAGCGCTTTGATTGATGTTGTTTCCACAAAGTCTGTACTTTTTGTGAATCGAGGAACTCGTTATTCTTTAAAGTGCTTTCATTAATCAAACTCTGAGCCCATTCTTTTAATGGTCCCCGTAACCAGGAATCAAGGGGAATTGCAAAACCAGACTTTGGTCGCTTTATCAGTTTTTGCGGGATAAATCTTGATAATATTTTCTTTAAGAGAATTTTTCGTTTTCCATGCTCCATTCTTATCGATAAAGGCAATTTCCAAACAAACTCCATAATCCTATGATCCAGAAGTGGGACTCGATTCTCGAGGCTCGTGCACATAGAGGCTCTGTCTACTTTAGTTAATATGTCATCAGGAAGGTAATGCATAGTGTCCCTGTAAGACATTCTTTCTGTAAAGTCTGGTATTAGACTTAAAACTTCATCGTTAATAGGATTCCCTCCAATGTTGCCCGTTGTCTTAGTGGGAAGATCTTCGATACCATGTATAGAAATCAATTTTTCGTAAATTTCATCAGCATTTCTGGAGTCAATGATTCTACCGACTTTATGTAACTTATCTCCTATCTGTCCGGGTCTTGTTCTTTTTGGAATTAACCGAAAAAATGATTCCCAAAATATCGGGGGTATTTTCAGTATAGTCTTAGAAATTAATTTTCGCGGAACCTTGTGAATCTTTCCAAATATTTTCCATATAACATTTGCCCAATAATGCCGATTGTATCCAAGGAATACTTCGTCGCCCCCATCTCCAGAGAGCGATACTGTCACGGTCTTTTTAGCAAATTTGGAAATTAGTATTGTTGGTATTTGCGATGAATCTGCAAAAGGTTCATCATATATCTCTGGTAATGACGGGGTTACTTCTATTACGTCTTTCGGGTTTACATATAATTCGTTGTGATCAGTTTGTAAGTGTTGAGCAATTTTTTTTGCGTAGGGTGCCTCATTATAAGATTCTTCGCTCATACCGATTGTAAATGTTTTGATAGTCTTTTCTGAGTTTTGTTGTGCCAGGGCGGCGACAAGAGAGGAGTCCACTCCTCCAGAAAGCAATATACCCAAAGGCACATCAGACACCAGTCTCTTATTAACAGAATCATTTAGCAATTCTTCCAATCTTTCCTCGACTTCTGTTTGGGTTATCGTCAATTTTTTGTCTTTATGAGATTGTATTATTGCACCAAGACTCCAATACCTTTCAATCGAAGGTATTTTATGGTGCTCAATTGTCACGATCGTTCCTGGCTGTAATTTGTGAACTTTGGCGAATATAGTATTCGGGCTTGGAACATAACCATAAAGAAAAAAATCATTGAGCGATTCCTTGCTTATTTGCCCACCCCATCCAGGGTGTTTTTTTAGAGCCTTGAGCTCGGATCCAAATAATATTAGGTCTCCAAATTCTGCCCAATACAAAGGCTTAATACCAACCCGATCCCTGCAAAGTGTTAATCTTCTTTTTTTTTGATCCCATAAGGCAAATGCAAACATTCCTATTAGTTTTTTTAGCGTATCCCTGACGCCCCAATAATTGAAAGCTTCGATTAATATTTCTGTATCTGAGTAACCTGGAATTTTTATTCCTGCTTTTTCTAATTCATTCCCGATTTCTGAAGCATTGTAT